>DGTW01000164.1 GCA_002393835.1 Treponema sp. UBA4326 | reverse complement strand
CCAAGGCCGGCAGCACCAAGCAGGGCATCAGTTATTGCGTGAAGAAGAACATCGCCGTCCGAGTGTCCGTCCTCCCCTTTTTCAAAATCAAAAAGTACTCCGCCAAGAATTAAACGGCGGCCTTCGACCAGACGGTGAAGATCATAACCAAGTCCAACGCGAATCATATTAACTCCTTTTTATTCTGAACCTTCGCAGCATAGCTGCTCGGAGACTCACTCAAAATGCTCCGCTGGAGCATTTTGACGGCTACGCCGTCGTTCCCTAACTTTTGATAAGCCGTTTTTGCGACTGGGAGCCATTTTTTGCTGAAGCAGCTATAATGCCTTTGTCCTGAAGATATTTATTGATTCAATGCAGAGACTACGGCTCCAATACCAGCCTTGCCTACATTCGATGATTTTCCAACACCCCACTTTTGTTTTCCGTCGGGCATGGTAATCTGAACATAAGCTACAGCGTGAGTGTCACTTCCCTGACCGACAGAATGTTCATGGAAGGCAGAAATATTGAATTTCGGAACCTGAGTCTGGGCAAGGGCAGCGACAAAAGCGTCCAGCGGACCATTTCCCCGGCCACCGACAGAAAGCCGCTCGCCATTGTAGCAAATTACCGCACGGCAAGCCACATGCTCGCTCTCGTCCGCACTCTCCACCTGGGTTGAAGCCAAATCGAGGACAGAAAGAGGCTCTTTTTTCTCGATCCACTGCTCCTCGAAGAATTTGAGGATTTCTTCAGGCTGAAGCTCCCTTTGGGCGGCATCGCTCTTTGCCTTGATGAGGTCGCCGATTGCAGGCTGCATTGCCTTTGGAATTGCATAGCCGTAATTGTGCTCCAAGATAAAGCTTGCACCACCCTTTCCGCTCTGAGAGTTGATTCGGATGATTCCCTCGTACTTGCGGCCGATGTCATGCGGGTCGATGAGAAGATATGGAACATCCCAGATTGCGTCCTCGCTCATTTTGGCACGGGCGGCAAAGCCTTTTGCGATTGCGTCCTGATGACCGCCAGAAAGAGCCGTGTATGCCAGTCCTCCGGCATAAGGAGAGCGGGGATTAATTTCCATTTTGGTGTATTCCTGATATGCGTCGGCGATGTCAGGAAGATTTGAGAAATCAAGCTGGGGGTCAACACCTTCGCTGAACATATTGAGGGCCACCGTAACGATGTCCAGGTTTCCGGTTCTCTCTCCGTTTCCGAAGAGACAGCCCTCAACACGGTCAGCGCCAGCCAAGAGGCCAAGCTCGCAGGAAGCGACGCCTGTTCCTCGGTCATTGTGACAGTGGGTTGAAATGAGCACGCAGTCCCGGTGAGAAATTTTCGATGCAAAATACTCGATTGAGTCAGCATAAATGTTAGGGGTGTAACACTCGACTGTCGTAGGCAGGTTAAAAATGATTTTGCTTTCTTTTGACCAGCCCCACTCGTTTCCGACAGCCTCACAAATTTCGATGGCGTAGTCAATTTCTGTCATTGAGAAGCTTTCAGGACTGTATTCAAGGCGGATTCTCTTTCGCTCTTCCTCGGTCAAGTCTTTCATGCAGTCCTTGATGCATTTTACGCCGTCAACGGCAATCTGAATGATTTCTTCCTTGCTCTTGTTGAAGGTGTATTTTCGCTGGGCAGGAGAAGTTGAGTTATAAATATGGAAGATAACATTTGGAGCGCCCTTTATACATTCCATTGTACGGCGTACAAGCTTTTCCCTTGCCTGGCAAAGAACCTGAATGGTTACATCAGCAGGGATTCGCTTTTCATCGATGAGGCGGCGGATAAAGTCAAATTCCGTGTCGCTTGCTGAAGGGAAGCCGACTTCAACTTCCTTAAAGCCCAATTTTACCAGGAGTTCAAAAAAAGCAATTTTAGTCTCGATGCCCATAGGGTCAATCAAAGCCTGGTTTCCGTCACGAAGATCTACCGAGCACCAGATTGGAGCTTTTGTGATTCGTTTTGAAGGCCAGGTGCGGTTCTCGACTGGAATCGCCGGAAATGCTTTGTACTTTTTTGCGTTCATTTACTTCTCCTGTGACCCTGATTTTCAGAGCCGATTTAAATAAAAAAACCCCGCTGCCAAAAGCAACAGGGCTTGTAATTTGAAAAATTATAACAACACCACCAGGCTTTTGAGCTATTTTGAGAGAAAATTTAGCAAAAGTAGTAGTGATAGTTTTTTCATGTCTTCAGTATCCTTTTTTGCATGATTTTAGTCAATACTATTTAAAAACTGCCTAAAGCTCAATCTTCAATAAAATCAGCAAAGAGCTTATCGACTTTTTTCTCTAAAAGTGACCTTCTTTCTTGCGTACCCATGATGAATTCATTGTCGCTGATATTTCCGATGACAGCTTCCATTTCCTTAGTATTTCGATATGTCTGCCTTCTGAATACATCGTCGTAATCCTTCTTCCGTGAAGCAAGAATTGCGTCGCACATTTCCTTGCACGAAGTTTTTACATCCTCAATAATTCCGTCATAGACTTTTTTGTTGAAGTCCGTAATCGGGCGGGAATAGAGCTTTTCAAGCAAATTAAGGGCATAGGCAACCTTGTATTCTTCGTATTTTGTCTGGCATGAATCGTAAAATTCATGGACTTGCTGCCATGTGTCAATCGAATTATTTTTTATTAAGTCAAAAAGCTCGGTCAAATGAGACTCGCTTATTATCTGACCGCCGACATTTACCCAGTTAGCATAAAGCGGCTGATCAGAAATTTTCCTGATGTCTTCGTAAGAAAGCCCCTGCCTGCCGATTCTGTCACAATACTCTGTCAGCGTTCGCACCGCAAAAAACTTGACAATCCGGCGGTAGGCCTTGTATGCCTTAACCGGCTTGAGGACAATGGCTCCGAATTTTTTTTGAGAATCATTGTCTTTTAGGGTAAAACTTGCATCCGGGTTCTGGTGCAGGAAATCCTTTGCAACCTGATAAAGCTCAGTCTTGTTTTTTGCAGCCAAAGCTTTTTCATTTTTAAGGGCAAGAAGATGCTCGGCCGTAAGCTCTATGAGTTTACGCAGGGCTGCTTCGATTTCCTGAATGGTGTCCGGGGCAAGAGGATCCGTCTCGATGTGCTGAATCTTAATCTTGCGCCTGTCCCTTTTCTCGAATTTTGCCCTGTTTCTGGCGATTGCGTACATATTGTACATAAACCAGTAGGCCGGAATAATCGTGACTGGCTGGCAAGGGCCATTGCTGGCCACAAGGGAAAATGGATATGTAATATTCAGTTCATTCTGGTAGCTTCCCTTGGAAATTAAGGTAAAACTTGCAAAGCGGGAATTATGCTTGAAGTCAGAACAAAGTCCAGGCCAGAAACCGCGCCCTGCATACATTTCTCCGTCTGCGGCCCGGGAATTGTGGTTTGAGCCAATTGTAGCCCCGGAAGCAATATTGCTCTGACCGCCAAGCATGGATGCTATAAGGAATGAAGAATTGTGATGCTGCTCGTGGAAAGGGAAAATCAGGTTATTCAAGATTTCGCAGCATGAAACCGTAGAATTGTCGCCGAGAACTGAATTGAGCAGCCTTGCCCCATATTTAAGCTGGCAATTACGGCCAATAACAAAACGAACGGCAACGGCCTGATAGAAAATGCGTGAATTGTAGCCGACTATTCCGTTTACAAGCTCCACGCCCTCGCCAATCTGGGTCGGTTCCATTTCAGAGGAAAGCACAGTGATGTTCTTAAGCTTGAAAGCCCCCTTTATGTAGGCGGCGCTACCGATTTTTGCGTCTTTCAGCAGGGTCGTGTTTTTAATGACGACATCATTACTGACTATACCGAAAGTATCGAGTTTTTTGGAAAAAGCTTTTTCGGTCATCTCGAAGAATCGCTGCTGCAGGAAAGTATCATCCCGGTATTTTGCCCAAATGTAGGCATCCGCCGGAATCATGTCTTCAAAGGCAAGGACCGCCCGGCCATCATTTTCATTTCCTACGCCAATCCAGATTCTGTTTGACTCAGGCTCACCTTCTTTTAGGATGCCGTTTCCGAATTTAGAATGGTTGGTACAGCTCATCTCCTGAATATTGAAGAGTATGTTTCTGTCGCCGATTTTGTAGTTTGAAAGATAGCTTACATTACGAACGACACAATCATCCCCAATGACCACATTCTCAAGGTATGAATCATAAAGCCCTTCAGTGAGGGAAAGATCGTGGTACTTCAGCTTTCGTGGAGAAAGGCGGCCAATCACGAGGAAACCATAAATCTCACAGCAGCAAATCAGGCTTACATCAAAAAAATTTTCGTCAACCCAGACATTTTTCCAGCTGGAATCTGAATTTTTATTTGACTTTTTTAGTATTTCTATTTCAGATGAAGTAAGCTGCCTTTTGCCACTCAAAAAACTCTTGTAAAATTGAGGAAGCTCGGTCGAATTCTCCACATCAGTGACTTGAACCATAATAACAAATATTATAATTAAAATTTATCCGAATTCAACATCATCAGAAACATATGCAAAAAAAAGAAGGAAATTATCATGGAAAATTCACCTCACTGTGCTATTATATTGAATCATGGATATTCAGATTAGCCACATAATTATAGGAAGCGCCGCCCTCATCATCATTTTCTTATTGATTTTACTGCTTCACGCAGTCTCTTCCAACTCAAAAGTCAAGCTCTCAGAACTTCAGCAAAAACTCGGAGCCATTGAAACTGCGGCCCTTCAAATGCAAGAAATCGGAAAGGAAGTCAGCTCATTAAAATCCATCCTCCATGCTCCAAAAATCCGGGGAAATTTTGGTGAGTATCTTCTATATAATTTGCTGAAGGACTGTCTTCCTCCAAAGAATTTCACCACACAATATCATTTTTCAGACGGCTCGGCAGTAGATGCAGCAATCAGGCTGGGAAAATACATAGTTCCAGTGGATTCAAAATTTCCGCTTGAGAGTTTTGAACGCTACCTTGATGCAAAAGACTCGGAAGGCAAAAAAAAGGCAAAGGCGGACTTCAAAAAATCCGTTAAGGCAAGAATCGATGAAATCGCAGGCAAATACATCCGTCCGCATGAAGGCACTTTCGACTTTGCCCTCATGTATATTCCCAGCGAAAGCGTCTACTACGAAATTCTCAATAATGACAATGCCAAGGGATACGAGCTTTTTGACTATGCCATGAAAAGCC
>DGTW01000182.1 GCA_002393835.1 Treponema sp. UBA4326 | reverse complement strand
TTTCCGCCGCAGCCCCAGTTTTCGTTGCCCACACCGAAGTAAGGGAGCTTCCATGGCTCCTTGCGGCCGTTTTTAGCACGCAGGTCTGCCATGGGGCTTACCCCGCTGAAAGTCATGTATTCAATCCACTCGTTCATTTCCTGAACTGAGCCGCTTCCCACATTTCCGCAGATGTAGGGTTTGCAGCCAAGCTCATCGCAAAGCCCCATAAATTCGTGAGTTCCGAAAGAATTGTCTTCGGTAAGGCCGCCCCAGTGAGTGTTAATCATCTTCTTGCGGTTTTCCTGGGGGCCGATTCCATCCTTCCAGTGATATTCGTCGGCAAAACAACCGCCCGGCCAGCGAAGGTTTGGGATGTCCAGTTCCTTAAAAGCCTCCACGACGGCCTTGTTGTATCCGTGAATGTTCGGGATGTCTGAGTCTTTTCCGACCCAGAATCCTCCGTAAATGCAGTGGCCTAAATGCTCTGAAAAGTGTCCGTAAATATCCCGGCTGATGACAGATTTTTTATTTTGTGTATCAACAATTATTGATTCTTTCACTTTATTTTCTCCTTAAAATCACGATTTTTCTCTCAATAAATAAATGATACAAGCGGATTTTCGATTTTGCAAGCGAAATATATCAAGAAAAGTTGAAAATAATCAAAATTTCTTGATAGAAAAAGATTGTTTTTGCTCCAAGGCTGATGTAAACTGAATTTAAGGAGCAGAAGAAGATATGATTAAAAACTATGACAAAAACCGTGCAGCCCCAAGACCGCCTATGGGCTGGAACAGCTACGATTATTACAATGTCGGGGTAAAGGAAGAAGAAGTCCGCAAGAATGCCGAATACATGGCAAAAAACCTCAAACAATTCGGCTGGGAATATGTCGTAATTGATGCCCAGTGGTCTGACCCCAACGCCCTTGCCCACATCCCCCAGTCTCAGTATGTGCATTTCAGCCATTTTTGCCTGGACGAGTATTCAAGACAAATCCCTGATCCGGTCCGCTTTCCTTCAAGTGCGGGTGGGAAGGGCTTCAAGCCTCTTTCTGATTACATTCACTCTCTTGGCTTAAAATTCGGCATTCACATTATGAGGGGAATTCCCCGCTTTGCCGCCGCCAACCATCTTCCCGTCCTCAGCGAAAAAAAAGTCACCGCTGACCAGATTGCAAATCCCTTTAGTGTCAGCAAGTGGAACGGCGATATGTACGGCCTTGATATGTCAAAGGAAGGCGCTCAGGACTATTACGACAGCATTTTTGCCCTTTATGCCCAGTGGGGCGTGGATTTTGTCAAAGTAGACGACATCTGCAACACCAACATGTACCCACATAATCCCTATTCTGCGGAAAAGGAAATCGAGGCCATTGCAAAGGCGATTGAAAAATGCGGCCGGGAAATGGTTTTGAGCCTCAGCCCGGGGCCAGCCCTAATCGAAAAAGCCTGGCATTTGAGGAAATATGCCAACATGTGGCGGCTTACCGACGACTTCTGGGATGAGTGGCATCTTCTGAAAGCCATGTTTGAGAGGTGCGAGGTCTGGCAGAGGCAGGTGAGCGAGGGCTGCTGGCCTGACTGCGACATGCTGCCCCTTGGCCGGATCGGAAAATGCTTTGCCGCCGAACGAAAAACCCGCTTTACGCTGGAAGAGCAGAAGACCATGATGACCCTCTGGTGCATTTTCCGAAGCCCCCTCATGCTGGGTGCTGAGCTTACGCTTCTGGACGACGAGACGAAGGAGCTTATCACCAATGAAGAAGTTTTGTCGCTCATAAAAAATGGCAGGGAAGGGGAGCAGGTTCGCCGCAGTGAGAATGAGTGTGTCTGGAAAAGCCGGGATTCTGGCTCTGACACTCTTTATGTCGCCCTTTTCAATCTTTCTGATGAGGAGCGTGGAATTTCTGTTACTATAAATGAGCTGAACCTTCACGAGAAAGAATACCAGGTCCGGGATTTGTGGGAAAAAAAGGATGCGGACAAAAAAATAAGCGGGAATGAGGCTCTTACCGCCCTGATTCCCGCTCATGGAGCAAAATTGTATGCCTTATCTTAAGGACTGCCCGATTTAATAATAAGCCCGGAGCACAATTCCCTGGTCATAATTGCCGAAGCCCTTGCCGAAGATGTTCATTCCTCCAAGGTGCTCGGCATTTTCTTTTACGCCGAACTGTACCCGGATAGAGTGATGCTCGGCGATTTTAAGATCAGAGAGCTTTATGTCTGACAATTTCTCGCCGTCAATAAAGCTGCCCTCATTGGTTACGGAAAAATGCTTTAAAAGACCGTACTGGCTTCCTTCCAGCTTCCACCATGCCGGGGTGTATTTTCCCCGCTTGTCGCCGAAGTCGCCCGGGCAGGTCCAGGTTCCAATTTCAACCTTGTTAATCCATACAGTGATGTCGCTCGGCCAGTTTGGGTTGGTTCCCGGTGTTTCAGATGAAAGCTCTGCGCTTACTTCCAGCTTTTTTAAGACCCGGCTGTCGTAAAGGGTGTTGTTGGGGAATTTGTATTCCAGCGAGCCTGAATTGCACCAGAGAAGCCCCGCCTTCATCCTGTCAGGGTTGAGGAAGGAGTTTGGCATATCCAGCTGACCGATGATTTTTTCGCCGGAGCAAAGACCGCAAGGAGCCGTGACCTTGCAATCGGTGAAGATACCCAGAGGCATTTCAATTTCGATGCAGTCTTCTTCTTTTGCTTGCTGCTCCCCGAACTGAATAACGATTTCATGGAAGGCTGGCTGGCAGAGTTTCTGAGTGCCCTTGCGAGCCTTGATGTTCTGGGTCTCGATAAGGCCGGCTTCTTCAAGGATGGAAATATGCGTGGCCACTGTTGACTGGGGAAAATCGAGGATTTCCGCAATCTCGTTAATGTTGAGGGGCTTTTGCTTTATGAGCGAGAGAATTTCAACACGAGGCTTTGAAGCCAGTGCCTTCAGTTTTTCGATATCTTCCAGAGGTTTGATGATAAGGACTGAATCTGCATTTTCCATAATAAAACTCTTATTTATAAAATTATATTAAAAAAGACTATATCAACTTTTATTGATATAGTCTAGGGTCTTTCCCGCCCGTGGCGGTCTGGCAAGCACTTGTGGACTTGTCTTTATTTCGCTTCAATCTCCAGAATTGAAAGTGAATATGGTTTTGCAGGGTAGCTGAAGTTCTCAGAAACGCCGGAGAAAGTCTCTTCTTTTGGAGCGACCTGTTTTGGAACACGGAAAGAGTTCTCGTCATCAGCACCGCCTGAAATCACGGTGACCTTTGCCGTTGACGCAAGGTTTCCGGCCCCTTTGAGGTTTACTTTTACATTGTGTGCCTGCTCTGTGACATTTACAATTTTGACGATGATTTTTCCGTCATTTGTGCGGCCGACATGAGCGTAGAGTGGGTCAAAATTCTGCACATCAGTGAATTCGTGCATGAGTTTTCCGTCCAGATAGCATTTGTAGGTCTCGCCCTGAACTTCAATCTTGATTTTGTACCATTTACCTGTGGCAAGATTCATGGGTTTTGAGTCGCCGATGATGCTTCTGCCGCCCAAAGTACCTTTTTCGATACAGCTCTGGGTGTTTCCCCAGCCGCCCATGTTCCACCAGTAAAGG
>DGTW01000282.1 GCA_002393835.1 Treponema sp. UBA4326 | reverse complement strand
ACAAAGGAACAGGCAGAAAAAGCTCTGGCCCAGGTTGAAAAACAGCTCAATACAGAATACGGAGCCGTCCTCATGGATCCTCCATATCACTCACACGCCTTTGAGGGCGCTCTTGCCGTAATCTACAATGCGGGCGTAAAAGAGAACGCAGGAATCTTCTCCCAGAGTCAGGGCTGGATAATTCTGGCCGAAGCCTTGAGCGGACACGGAAACGCCGCCTTCAGATATTTCATGGAGAACGCTCCAAGCGCACAGAACGAAAGGGCAGAAATCCGAAAGCTGGAGCCATACTGCTACGGCCAGTTCACCGAGGGAAAAGCAAGCCCCCATTTCGGCCGAAGCCATGTTCACTGGCTCACAGGAACAGCCTCAACCGTAATGGTAGGCTGCGTCGAAGGAATTTTGGGCATGAGACCTGACTTCGGTGGCTTAAGAATCGCTCCTTCAATCCCGTCTGACTGGAAGGTTTTCTCAATCGAAAAGACTTTCCGTGGTAAATACCTCAAAATCACAGTCGAAAACCCGAACGGAAAGGAAAGCGGCTTTAGTGAATTCTATGTGAACGGAGAAAAACTCAGCGACAACTACATCCCGGAAGAAAAACTCACTGCAGTAACGGAAGTTCGCCTAGTGATGTAAACTAGAAACTGAAAGATGAAAGTTGAAAGCTGAAAACTGAGAGTGTTATGGGTTAGGGGGTGGAGCACCGCCGCAGGCGACCGCAAGCTGAACGAGCCTGTGGCGAGTGAGTGAGCGGTTGGAGCGTCAGCGTAAGTGCGCAACACCCGACCGCCGAAGGCGGGAACCCCCAAATTATGAATTATGCATTATTTAAGGACTTCTTCACCCCGGCCCATTGCTGTGAGACCTGTTTTGCACAGTTCAAGGATACCGTATGGCTCAAGAAGGCGGATAAGGCTTGAAATCTTTTCCTCGCTGCCTGTTGCCTCGACGATAACAGAGCTTTGTGAAACATCGACAATGTGAGCGCGGAAAATGTCGCAGGTTTCGATGATGACGGCACGGTCTGTTCCGCTTGCCTTTACTTTAATCAAAGCCATTTCCCGCTGGGTGGTGTTTTCTTTGTGGCAGTGCTTGATTGAAATTACCTCGACGAGTTTTGAGAGCTGTTTTTTAATCTGCTCAAGGACATATTCGTCGCCCTGAACAACGATTGTCATGCGGCTCTGGCCTGGGTTGTAGGTCTCGCAGACTGTGAGAGAGTCGATGTTGAATCCACGGCGGCTGAAAAGACCAGAAACACGGCTCAAAACGCCGGCATGGTCTTCGACAAGAACAGACAAAACATATTTTTTCATAAAATTTTCTCCTTTAAATTAAAAGGAGGGGAAGGTCTTCCCCTGCGCGCCCACTTCGTTGGTCGCTACCCCTTCTACGGGGGATTTCCCCCGTAACGCCCCCAAATTTACCATATTTTTGAAAAATTTGCTATAACCCAAGCTCCAGCTGCACGCCGTCAACCTTGATTGACTCTGTTTTGAGTGAAAGAAACTTGCTCTGCTTATAACGCAAAAATTATAGAATAGTATTTTCCAAAACCTTATTGTGAATCCGGATTTTGGCCGACAGTGTGGCTTTTTGAAATTCTTCTTCAATTATTGTATCGATTATTGACAAATCACTTTCATCAATTGACTTTTCTTCCGTTGAATAAAACAGTGCGGACGGAGAGACCGACAGAATCTCCGAAATCTTTTCGAGAAGTTCCGCTGAGACAAAACTTTTGCCTGTTTCCAGCGTGCTTAACTGCTTGACCGAAATTTCAAGTTTTTCTGCGAGTGATTCCTGTGACATTCCCCGAGCTTTTCTATATTCGTGCAGATTGTTCCCGAAAACTTGCTTTATGTTCATTGAAAAATGATAAATCACTGAAATATTAAAACAACGAGATTAGGAGTAAAATATTATAGAAATTTCACCTAAAAGGTTAAGAAATTTATTTACAACAAGAACTCAAATGTGTAAAATGATATTAAAATTAACCTATAAGGTTTTAATTTAGGAGCAATACATGAAAAAAAAATGATGACATGCCTTCTGGCATTGACTACGATTTTTGCCTTTGCGTTCGTTTCGTGCAAATCTAATGATGACGACGACAAGGACGGAAATGGAGCTGGGGCAAAAGGAACAGGTCTTGATTACACAAGTTATCCTGCAGATTATTCAATTATTGTGGATAACAATTCTAACAAGAATCTAGTTCTTTTCAAGAATCAACTCAAAGATTCCAATATGATTGGTGCTGTTGAAAAAAATGAGAGTAATCATTACATCAAGAATAACAAAAACTTGTTTGCCTCTACATCAGACTTCATATTGATTGCAATTACTGAAGATGATTATGTTTCTAATAAGAGTAATCTCTCAGTTCTTGATAACAATCCGTTTGCAAGATTATATGCTTTTTACAATGCAAATGCTGAAAATACGACGGTATATAAAATTAGTGGGTCGATGGGTGGGGATGCAAAAATTGTTCTCCAAAATCGGACATCCTATAATGTCGAACTTAGAAAGAATAGTAAAAATGGCGAAGTAATCGGATATGCGTCGCCACAATCATTCCTCACATCATTTTCGATTAATAGTGGGGAAGACATGTTTATATTCCCTGTATTCATCAAGTATATTCCTTTGAAAAATGCGATTTTTGAATTCATCCCTGTATATAGTGAGCAAGCACAAAATGAGAAACTTCGAGGCTTTCCGAAATTTGAAGAAATAGGATTAAAACCAAACCAAGAATATCCTATTGATGCAGGTGACATCATGGGTAACGATGTTGTGTTAAGAACAGGAAGTGCTTATATCACAATTCTTAACGAGTCTTCAGCTGGCGTTTCTTTTATGGAAGGAGCAAATGTAAAATCTACAACATTGGGAGTAAAAACTATATTAAAAGGAAATTACGAAGTATTTGAAATTTCATTTCCACAAAATCCAGATAAATCATATCCTCAAACACGAACTATATCATCAGGTGTGCTTAAGTTAGGTTCAAAAGCTGCTCCACTTGATATACCGGCTTATACTTTCAAGGCAGAAACGATGTATTCGCTTAAAATTACAGGTCCTGATGCTGCAAATCTTGTTCTTGGAGAGATAACAGAAACTGGTGCTATCAATTGGGATAACATGTAACTTCCGATTCCGAGTAACCACCATCCCTAAAAATCTTAAAGGGCATTGCTTGTTAGGGCAATGTCCTTTTTTATAGGAGCTTCCTCAAATGAAAACAAAATCAAAAATCTTTCTCTTATCCGCTCTCTGCATTCTTTCCTTGAATTTCCTTGCCTGTAAAACGGCCGACGATGAAGAAAAACAGAGTACGGAACAAAAGCCGTCTGACGACAACAAGACTTACCTTCAAGTGAGCAACAACAGTCAGTTTGACATAAATGTTTATTTTCAGTCACCGTCTTATTCCGACCCATGGGCGACAATAAAAGTCGGCGAGTCTGAAAAAAAAGAAATATCTGCAAGCACAACGAATGCTGGTGACGGAATCTACATCCAATATCTCTACCCGATGGGCAACATCGTAATTCCGTATTATGATGCACGAAATTCTGCCTGCATTCAGGTAAAGCAAATCGTTGAAAAAGAAGTGAATTCCATAAAAGTTTCGCCCCTTTCAAGCCTAACGATGGACACGAAGTATCTCATCATAAAAAACGAAAGCGATGCCGATATTGCCCTTTACAACGGAACAAGCCCAGTTACGCCACTTTATCAGGAAAAGTATTGGATTACATCCGGGAACTACAGGATTTATGAGTTGGGTGCAAATTCAATATACTCTCCTGAAAGCTACAAACTCGGAAATGGAATCGTAACCAAGGAACTTGGAATTCAAGGCATGGAACAGGGGAAAATCTACAGCGTCCGTTACTCAAATTCTTCTGTGGATTTGCTTTCCGTCACCCCGATAGACATAAGTGCAAAAGAAAAAATCTGGAAAATCCCGCTCTCACAAACGACAGGAAAATGCTTGACGGCAGACAGATTTTGCGTGCAGGAAAATTCTTCTGACGGATATTTCTTTACGGGGCAGATAAGTTACAGCAAAGATTTTCGTAATAAAGTGAGTTCGCCGTATATTGCCAAAATCTCTCCTTCGGGCGAAGTTTCTGACGGCATTATGTCTTTCAAGGATTCGCCGAGGTCGGTCAAATCCAATCAGGTGATGGAAGCGGATGGAATGAGAATCGTCGGGGGAACAAAAACAAATTCTGATGGAAAAGAAATTCCGTTCATTTACGGTGACAAAGGCTGTGACTTTTACCTTGAGCCTTCAATCGACAAGTTTTTCAATTTTATCAGCATGATTTATAAGGGCAACAATGTTTTTGCTTTTCTTTATGATGTCGGGGATAGTGATGAGATTACTGGATTCGGAATTTTTGAATTGACCGTAAAATCCTACTCAGAGACGGAAGGGAAAGTCGTATATACAAAAGATTCAGGTGCCTACGGATTCATAAATTCCCTCGGAAATTATGTCGTACTTTGTCAAGAGTATGTTGATGATGATGATAAAGGTGACAAATCAGTATTTCTTTTTATAAATGATGTTGACTTCAATATCGTCGAAACAAAAGAACTTGACAAATATCTTTTCACTTCGATTGTCCGCAGTGATGATGGGAAATATGCTTTTGCTTCAGGGACTTATACCAATTCTAAAACAGGGAAAGATTCAGGTTCTTTCATAAAAATTGATCTGGAGACCAAAAATTTCTGCGACAACGGAATTCCTAAGTTGTTTCCCGCCACGGAAAGCAATCTGAATTCTGGTTTTACTTGTATTTCGACAAAAAACAACGAGATTTTTCTTGCAGGCTACATCGACAGAAATTACACAGATGATTTTGATGAATACACTTCGGGGTATCCTTATCTGGTTTCTTACGATGTGGAATCAGATAAAGTAAAATGGTCTCAGATTTACAAAGATGAAAAATACGCTGGATTCAGAATTTTCAGCTGCTATCATTCCGCGATTGGAACACCTCTGATTGAAATTTACAACTTCAACACAGATAAGTCTTATCTCGCTTCGTGCGGACTGCTTGGCGAAATTCCAGATGCAGAATTGGCTTCCTTGCCCCGAAGCACGAAAATCTCAGAAGTGAAGATTCCAGAAGTTACGATTAAGGTAAAAGATTCCAGTAGCAAGGAATATACGGTTTCGGCAACTTATGGTACGGAATACACTTTTGCAGATTTCAACAAAAAAGTTCTTGCTGACTGTGCGAATTTCGTTATTCCAGAAGGAAAGTCAATCTCAAAATGGACTGCAAAAAATGGTGATGAAAACAAAAATGTGGAATTCCCGCTTACAATAACGGAAAATATGGAATTGACAGCAGTTTTCGTGATTACTCCACCGAAAAACCTCTCCGTGACAAAACTTGCTTCAAATGCAGTAAGCTTAACCTGGTCGGAAAATTCTATCGCAACATCATACAATGTTTATTACGCTAAAGTTCTGGTTGAAGGCGAGAACTATCAGACAGATACCATAAAAAAAGCTGGAATGGCTCAAACAAATGTTTATGAACTCATTGACGAAGAGTTTTCACTTGGGCATCAATTTGCCTTTTGGGTTTCTTCGATTGATGCAAACAATGCTGAAAGTGAAAAGGGAACGGCAGTTCTGTTCAGAACAGAAAATAATTCCACCGGTCAGGAAGAGGCTTCCGTACCTGTGGGAACTTATAAATGGAATTTTAAGAATATTGATTTGTCAAAACTCAGCATAAAACCTTGGTCAGGGCAGTCAGATTCATCTAAGATTCATACAGATTATTCTATCGGAGATTTGGCAAATGTTGTTTTGACCGAAGATTATTTTGTTGCCTCAGAACCAGCAGGTCTTGAACTGAAACTGACAAAGGAATCAGGATATTACAATCTTATTGACGCAGATAAAACGGCAGGCGAAGAAAAAATGAACCTCAATGCATCTGCTGGCTGCATAGATCCGAGTTCGGCTGCAATTGTTTCTCTGCGTGTAAAAGGTCCTTTTGATGTAAAAATGTTTGTCTCTGCGAATTCCAGTAGCGATAAAACAGATAGAAATGCCTTCATAAAAATTGGTGATACGAAATATACCGATTCAAACTATTCTAATACACTCCCTGCCTCAGGATATTGGCACACTGCATCTTATGCAGGAACTGACACTGTGCTTATGCAGTTCGGTGGAACAGGAATTGTTCGAATCTGGGATATAGTCATCACGACAAAAGAGTGATAAAAATAGGTAAAAATTCGACAAAGTAGCACCCTCGCCATGATGAACTGGTTTTAGCGTTAAGGATTGTAGGGGCAGCCCGTAAGGGCTGTTCCGAAGCGTAGCGAAGGAATGTAGCGATAGCGAAACCCCGAAAAGCCTGACCGACAGTTTTGCGGAGCGAAACTGTCGGGAACGCCCAACTTTCAATTTTCCGTTTTCAATTTACAGTCCAAGCTCCAGCTGCACGCCGTCAACCTTGATGCTCTCGACTTCATGCAATGAAAGGCGGACACCCAGAGTCTTCAGGCCCTTTTCCTCAAAATCCTGAGCCTTGAACTTTTCTTCGGTAATCTTAACGCGGGGTTTTTTGACATAATTCAGGGTGAAAGTGAATTTTTCCCGAGTATCGATGTGAAGCACTTCCATTCCGTCTGGGGCCAGAAAGTAGTCGCGGTTCATAATCCAGCTTGGAATCCTGCAGCGTTTGATTGAGGCATAGCCGGTCTCCGGGTCTTTAAAAATCACCGTGAAAAGCACTTTGGGGAGTTTTTCCTTGTCAGCCAGGGCACAGAACCACATTCCCTTGTCGATGAAGAGTTTGTCGGGAACATCGGTGATTGTGTACATGCCGTTTTTTCGCACATAAATGATTCGGTCGTAGGGCGAGACCTTCATAAGCTCGCTTCCGCCAGAGACATTGATTCCAAGGTAGCCCTTTTCGTCGTAGCGCAGAGAAAGATCCTGTCGGGCAACTTCTTTTACATCCGTCGCGCTGAATTTTGCCACCGTTGTGTTTCGCTTTAAAAGTTCCGGGGCGATTTTCTTGAATTTGTCCAGCATTCCGTCCAGATACTCAACGGCACAGCCAGTCAAATCCTTTAAGCGGCGGTTGATTTCCTTGAGCCGGTCCTTGATTGCCTTAACCTGCTCTCGGTTTTTCTGAATGTCGAAAAGTGAGATTCGGCGGATTGGAATCTGAAGCAAGTGCTCCACATCCTCGTCGCTCACATCCCGGACAAGCTCAGCCTTAAAGGGCTTGAATCCGTCTTTTACGGCCTTTGCCACGGTCTCGGCAGTGCGCTTGTTTTCGATTTCCTTGTAAATCCTCTCCTCGACGAAGATTCGCTCCAAAGTGCGCAGGTGCAGCTCGTCGGTGAGCTTTCGTTTTTCAAATTCCAGCTCGTCCTTGATGATTGCGGTGAGCTTTTGCGCGTAGTATTTGATGATTTCGGTCGCCGTCATCACCACAGGCATATTGTCCTTGATGACCAGCATTGAGCAGGCAATCGTTTTCTCGCAGTCAGTGTAGGCGTAGAGGGCGTCGATTACATCTTTTGAGTAAACGCCTCTCGGTAGCTTGATTTCGATGTTGCAGTGGTCGGTTGTGAAGTTGTCCACAGAGCTGATTTTGATTTTTCCCGCCTTGTAAGCCGAATCGATTGATTCCAAAAGACCTTTCGCGTTTGTGTCCAGGGGAAGCTCCGTGATGATGATTCGCTTTTCGTCGCTGGTGTCGAATTTGGCCCGGGTGATGATTTTTCCGTTTCCGTCCTTGTAATTTGAGACATCAATCAGGCCGCCGGTTGAGACATCTGGGAGAATCGAGAATTTCTCGCCCTTCAAGCATTTTATCTCGGCTTCAAGAACTTCTTTTAAGTTGTAGGGAAGAATCTTCGTGCTCATGCCGACAGCGATACCCTCAGCACCAATCAAAAGAGTGACAGGCAGTTTTGAGCGGTAAACTTCCGGCTCCAGGTCACGGCCATCGTAATTGGGAACATAGTGTGTGATTTCCTTGTTTGTGACCAAAAATTCCTTTGCGAGCGGATGAACGCGACACTCAATATAACGGCCAGCCGAAGCCCCGTCACCAGTATATTTGTTACCGAAGTTTCCCTGTTTTTCGATAAAAATTTCTTTATTGGCAAGATTTACCAAGGCTCCGTAGATTGAAGCGTCTCCGTGGGGATGATATTTCATCGTTCGTCCGACGACAAACTGAACTTTCTGGAAAAGCCCGTCATTCACCTCAAAAAGCGTGTGCATGATTCGCCGCTGAACAGGCTTTAATCCGTCCTCCAAATCAGGAATCGCCCTGTCCCGGATAACATAAGAAGCGTATTCAATAAAGTTTTTGTCAAATAAGTTTTTTACAAATGCCATTTTTTTTCCTTTTACGCATCAATCTCCGCGTTGCTCAGCAAATTATTCTCGATGAATTTCCTGCGTTCCGGGGTGTTTTTGCCCATGTAGAATGACAGGAGCTGGGGAATGATTTTAAGCTGGCTGATTTCCACCGGGGTCAGGCGGATTGTGTCCGGTGCGATGAATTGCTTGAACTCGCTGGGGTTGATTTCCCCCAGACCTTTGAATCGGCTGGTTTCGCATGATTTCCCGAGTTTTGCCTGAGCCTTGTCCCGCTCGTCCTCAGAGTAGCAGTAGATGTTTTCTTTTTTGTTTCGCACGCGGAAGAGGGGCGTTTCAAGGATATAGACCCTGCCGCTGGTGACAAGCTCCTCAAAATAGCCCAAAAAGAAGGTGAGAACCAGATTTCTGATATGGAAGCCGTCGTTATCGGCATCAGTCGCGATGACGATTTTTGAGTATTTGAGGTCTTCTACGCTGTTTTCGATTCCGAGAGCCATCATAAGCTGATGTAGCTCGTCATTTTTGTAGATGTCGGTCTGGCGCTTTCCGTACATGTTTTCAGGCTTACCGCGAAGGGAGAAAATTGCCTGATAGTCAGCGTTCCGTGAGTGGGTCATAACGCCCGAAGCAGACTGTCCCTCGGTGATGAAAATCATGGAATTCTCGCCTTTTGAGCCGTCTTTCAGGTGGAAGCGGCAGTCATCCAGCTTTGGAATGCGGATGCTCATCTTTTTGGCCGCTTCTTTCATCTGCTTTTTGACGCTTGAAAGCTCTGTGCGGAGTTTTTCGTTTGCTTCTATTTTTGCCTTGAGCCGTTCCGCAGCCTTTGGATTTTTGTGGAGCCAGTTGTCCAGGCCGCTTTGAACTTCCGCTACAATCCAAGGGCGGATGTCGGTGTTTCCCAGCTTGTTCTTGGTCTGGCTTTCAAAAACCGGATCTTTTACTTTGACCAGAACAGCCGCCGTGATTCCTTCCCTTACATCCTCTGATTTGTAGCTTGACTGGAAGAAGTCATTCACGCCCTTGATAAAGCCTTCCTTAAAAGCCGTAAGGTGGGTTCCTCCGTCCGAAGTGTACTGGCCGTTTACGAATGAGAAATAATTTTCGCCGTAAGAATTCGTGTGGGTGAAAGCGAACTGAAGATGTTCGCCTGTGTAAGAGCCGATTGGGTAGATTGTCTCTGATTCAAGTTCTTTTGTGAGAAGGTCGAGAAGGCCGTTCTGGCTCTGGAAATCCTGACCGTTAAGGCGCAGGGTGAGGCCTGAGTTCAGGTAAGCGTAGTTCCACATTCGTTTTTCGACGAATTCCATGTTGAACTCATATTTTCCGAAGATTTTTGTATCGGGAACGAATTCAAAGTAAGTGCCGTTTTTTGTGCCCGGTTTTACCGCCCCGGATTTGTTTGACTGGAGCTTTCCTTCGGCAAAGACTGCCTCAACGCATTTTCCGTCACGGATGGAGACTACTCTAAAATAAGAAGAAAGGGCGTTTACGGCTTTTGTACCGACACCGTTCATACCCACTGAGAACTGGAAGACATCGTCGTTGTATTTGCCGCCGGTGTTGATTTCAGAGACACATTCTACGACTTTTCCAAGAGGAATGCCACGGCCATAATCCCGCACTTTTACCCGGTTTTCCTTGATTTCAACATCGATTTTGTTTCCGAATCCCATGATGAATTCGTCGATTGAGTTGTCGATTATTTCTTTTAAGAGGATGTAGATTCCGTCGTTCTGGTTTGAGCCGTCGCCAAGACGACCGATGTACATTCCTGAACGCAGGCGGATATGCTCAAGCGCATCCAGATGGCGGATTTTGTCGTCAGAGTAGTCCGAGGCGTTAACTTCTTTTTTTGCCATGCCTGCGTTCGGGTCAGCTTTTTTTGCGGCCTCAAGTTTTTTTTCTGCTTCGGCGGTGGCTTTTTTGTCTGCTGCCCGCTCTTCTACGGCAGAGCCTGCTCCCGCCACTTTCTTTGACTTCGCCACGGTCTTTGCGTTGTCCCAGGCGCGGAAAGTTCCGTTCTCGTCGATTCCGGCCACAGGCTTTTTTGATTTTGCAGAAGTATCTTTTTCAGTTGTTTTCGTGCTTGTGACAGATTTTGCCGGCGTTTTCTTTACACTTGTACTTGCCGGCGCTGATTTCTTTTCGACTGTTGTTGTTTTTGCTGACGGACTTGCGGCTTTTGCGGCGCTTTCCTTTGTTACAGCGGCTACAGCTGATGCCGCTGCTTTTGGTTCGGCTTTTTTTACGCTTGTCGTTGATTTTGCCGAAACTGCCTTTGCAGACACAGATTTCACGGCAGCCTTTTTAGCCGTCGTTTCCTTCTCTTCTTTTTTAATTCCACCCATAGCATACAATTATAAACTATTTTTCCTCATTTGAAAATAGTATCTCTGCTTTGCTATGGGCGGCTTACGGCTCAGCTGATTTTGAATTTGTTGATTTCGCTGGCCAAAGCGGATATTTTCCCCTTGTTTTTTTGTGTGAGTTCATTCACGACTTCACTTGATTCAGTAATGCTTCTTGCCCCTGCTCCCATTTCGCTCATTTGGGAAGAGAGGGTTGAGGCGATGTTTGTCATGTTTCCCACCGCACTTGAAACCTGCTGGCTTGCGCTGTAAATTCCTTCAGATTCTCTTTTTACGCTGCTTGTAGCTTTTTCGATTTCATTTATGGCCGAAAGAACATCCTTGCAGCTTTCTTCGTGTTCGCCCATGACATTTTTTACATTGCCAGTGAGTTTATCTACGTTTTCTGAGAGATTGTAAATTTCGGCAAAACTCTGCTCAACCGTTCTCGTTGATTCTGCCAGATTATTGATTTCAAGGCCAACATCTTTAAGTGTCTGGGTGATGACTTTTCCCTGTTTTGAAGACTGCTCGGCAAGGCTTCTGATTTCATCAGCGACGACCGCAAAGCCCTGTCCTGCTTCTCCCGCATGTGCCGCTTCGATTGCCGCATTCATGGCCAGAAGATTTGTCTGGCTTGCTACATTCAGAATGACCTTTGAGGCTTCCTGCAAACCGCCTGAGGCATCTGCAATTTTCTGGGCGATTTCGGCTGACTTTTTCATGTTTGACTTTCCAGTGTTGGTTGCATCAAGCAGTGATTTGACGGCCTCGCTGGTGTTTCTGATTGAGTTTGAGATGTCAGAAATGTTTTCTACCATCTTATTTGCGCTTCGTTTTGAATTTTCAACGCACTCATACTGAGATTCCGTGCTGGCACTGAGCTTTTCGATTGCTTTTGCTATTTCCTCTTCTGAACTTGCCGTTTGCTCCACGCTTTGGTTCAGGGACTGAGATTGTGAACTGATTGAAACGATATTTCCGGCGATTTTTGAGATTTCGCTTGAAATGTTGCTCATGTCGTTTGCAAGTCCGTTTCCGATTTTATCCAGCTCGTTTGTATTCTGGGATATAAGGCTGAATGTTGAGCGGAGGGTTCCCATCGTATCGTTGAATGTCTGCGTTACGCTTCCAAGTTCATCCTGACTGGTGACTTCAATTGTATGGGTGAAATCATTGTTTGCGACTTCTTCCAGAGAAGCGATTATTTTTTTGAGAGGCTTCATTGTCTTTCTGGTGAAGAGGGATACACAGATTGATGTTACGAGCGTTATGAAAAGACAGATGAGAATCGTATATGAAAGGGTCTTGTAAAAGGTCGCAAAGACAGTTCTTTTCGGACAGAAAGCCACGATTTGATAGCCAGTCTGCTGGTTCGTAATGAATTTTGAGAAGTAGGTGCTGCCATTAATCTTTATGCTGCCATTGCCAGCTGGACTTGAAATGAATTCTTTAAGGCTCGGAATGTTGATTTCACTTATGTTCTTGAAATTGTTCTTTGCTGGAGATGAATCTGCCAAAATGATTCCGTCTTTTTGAATCATCATAAGGAAGGCATCTTTGCCGACATCTACCGTGGAAAGTATCTGTGTGAGTGTGTCTAGAGAAACTTCAATAGAAGAATTTCCTATGAATTCTTTGTTGAGATCATAAACAGAGCGGGTGATTCCAACGACAGTTGCCCCTACTGTGGAGGCAAAAGCATCTGTAATCATTACTTTTCCGTTTCCCTCTGTGGCTGTCTTATACCAGCCTCGTTTTCTGGGGTCATAGCCGCCGGACATGGAACTGTCGAAGTTTGTGGCGTAGCCGCCCCACTTGGTTCCAATGTAGATTTCAGCAATATCCTTGTCAGCCGCCGCAAAATTCTTGCATACTTCTCTGATTGCTTCTTCGGCAGGGCTTTTTTCATAGCCGAGAATCTGAATGTCACCGACTTCATCAACAAAGGAATGAATAGTGTCATCAGCTTGTTTTACTACACGGGATTCTGCGAAGACATTCAGTTCGACTTCCTTTGCGCCGAAAAACATGCTTATTGCGTCAGAAAATGCGTAAAGCTCAGCACCGGCCTTGTCGTAAAAATTTTCAAGGCAATAGCGGGCAAAAAAGATACTGGTTGTAATGGAAGATATCGCAAGGACGATAAGCATGATTATTATCGCACCCACTGAAAATTTTCTTGATGTCGAGATGTAGTGTTTTTTCATAAAACTCTCCAAAAAGTACAAGTGTTTCTATATGAAGTAACTTCAGTATATTTTAAATCATAGAGATTTTCAAGAAAAAAGTATTTTTGCCTTTATTTTTATTTTTTATTTCATTATCATGTTCTGACTTATGACTAAAGCTCTTTTTATTTCCTTTTTTGTTTCCATGGTTCCCCTGATTGAGCTTCGAGGGGCAATTCCTGTGGGTGTCGGACTTTTTGCCGCTCAGAATATCGAGATGACTCCGCTCACCCTCGTCCTTCTTTTCGTCACCTGCATGGTCGGAAATATGCTCCCGGTTCCCTTTATCTTTCTGTTTGCCAGAAAATTCCTTGAGTGGGGCCAGGATAAACGAGTTATAGGCGGAATCTGCCGTTTCTGCCTCGAAAAAGGCCATCGTGGTGGGGCAAAATTACAGGAAAAGGCGGGCAGGGGGCTTTATTTCGCCCTCTTTTTGTTCGTTGGAATCCCCTTGCCCGGGACTGGTGCCTGGACGGGTACTCTTGCCGCAAGTCTCCTTGACATGGACTGGAAAAAGACCTGTATTTCAGTAATTTCAGGCGTACTTCTTGCAGGAATCATCATGCTCACCCTGAGTTTTACTGTGGCAAGCGTTGCCTCATAAAGTTTCGCCTAGGTTTTTCCGCAAAAAACTGCTATAATTTTACTATGTCCCGTGAAATTGAACTGAAAATACCGCTAACAAACGAAGAATATTCCCGAATTAAGAGCTTTTTGCTGGAGCCTTCAAAGATTCAGGGGCTTTCGGTGGCTAATGCAGAAAAAATTCTTAAAAGCGATGAATATTTTTCCCTTTACAAGACTCACGAGGAGAGGCTTAAAAACAAGGAGCTTCGGGTCATCAGAATCAGGAGCGAAAAAAAACAGCCTCTTTTGCCCAGCGGAATTGACATGTACGGCGAAGAAGTCGAAAAAGCATATTTCTGCATCAAGCAAAAGTCAATCGAAAACGGCATTGAATATAACCGCGAGCACGAGACTTTCATCGAAAATCCGGCCGTCCTCCGAGCCTTTTTTGCAGCTGCGGGCTACATAAAGTGGTTTGAAAAGAAAAAGGACTCTATCTCCGTAATCTGCACTCATTCAGATAATCCGTCCTTTGAAGCTCATCTGGAACTCGAAAAGGTAAATTCACTTCCATATATCGAAATCGAGTACACGGGCGACGATTTTACGGCCGACGAGGTACGGCAAAAGCTTGAAAAAATCCTCCTTGCCCTGAACCTTGACCCCAAAAAAAAGGACAGCCGTTCCTGGGCGGAGATTTTGAAAAAGTAAAAGTTTAAGACTGAAAATTCGGGCGGTCCGGCTTCGCCGTCGGGCTATTCGCTGTTACGCGCTAAGTGCGCTCCATTCCTCAACTTCGTTTCGGAACGCCTGCGGCGCAGCTCCTATCCCTACCGCATCAAATCAGTTCCCTTAAATTCATGCAGCTCATGTCAGTAAATTCAAGGATTCTTTCCCAGTCCGTCTGTGGCGGCTCCGTCCTCTCCTCACTGCTCTGGTCGTAGACGGCGCAGGTCTTGAATCCGGCTTTGTGGGCTGTCCTCAGTGCGTGAAGGGCATCTTCAAAGACGACGGCTTCCTCAGGCTTTGCCCCGCACCTTCTTGCGCTTTCCTCGAAAATCAGCGGGCTTGATTTTGAAGTGTTTAAATCCAGGCAGGTGATTATTTCTTTGAAATATTTATCGCAGTCAAGCCTCTTCATGCAGGCGATGGTACAGCTTCTTTCTGTTGCAGTGGCAAGCACGCAGGGAATCTTCCTTCTGTTCAATTCTTCAAGGAAGGCTCTTGCACCGTCTTTGAGCTGCAGACTTGAACCGTAGAATTTCATAATCAGTTCTTTTACTTCAATTCCGATTTCTTCTATGCTTTTTTTTACATCATATTCATCAATAAAATACTGGGCTGTCTCAATCATATTCAGCCGTTTGACATTATCCCATAAATCTTCGCGGGGATTTTTTCCTATGCTCTCAAGGTAAGTGTTGGCAATTGTGTGCCACATGGGCATTGAATCCAGAATAGTGCCGTCCATGTCAAAAATTGCGCATTTCATCTTGTCTAAAATTGAATTTTTCATAAAAAAAGTATAACCTATTTCATACATTTTGGTTTAAATTATAGAAAAAACTTGCAAGGAAAATCACAAAAATGATTGAAGTTTCAAATCTTTCTAAGCGCTTCGGCGAGTTCAAGGCTGTCGATGATGTCAGCTTTTCGATTCCGACCGGGCAGATTGTAGGTCTTCTTGGCCCTAACGGTGCCGGAAAATCAACCACCATGCGAATGATTACCGGATTTTTCAAGCCCACAAGCGGCACGGTCCTTATCGACGGAATCGACATCACGCAGAATCCTGTCGAGGCCAAGCAAAAAATCGGCTACATGCCGGAGTCTGCTCCCCTTTATGCGGATATGATTGTCGAGGAATACCTCCGCTATGTCGCCCTCATGCAAAATCAGAATCCAGACGAAAAAATTCCGAAACTTTGCGAAGAGTGCGGTCTCAAGGAAGTCATGCACAAAAACATCTCAGAGCTTTCACGGGGATACAAGCAGCGCGTTGGTCTGGCTCACGCCCTTATGAACGACCCGGAGATTTTGATTCTTGACGAACCGACATCAGGCCTCGATCCCAACCAAATCGAAGATGTTCGAAACCTTATCCGTGAAATCGGTAAAACCCGCACCGTCATCATCTCAACCCATATTTTGAGCGAAGTTGAAATGCTTTGTGGCCGGGTAATTATCATTTCAAAAGGTAAAGTAGTGGCTGACAGCCCCACTCAGGAATTGCGGGAGCGATATGGCCATGCCGAAACCGTCTACATCCAGATTGACGGAGCAAGCGAGGAAGAGGCAAAAAGTTCAATTTCTTCTATTAATAATGTGGATTCCTGCACTGTTACGGAAGGCGACAAAATCGAGTCTGCTCCAAATGCAATTTCGCTTCTGGTCAGTGCAAAAGACGGCCAGGAAATCCGGCCGGAACTTTTCCGCCTCTGTGCAGGCAAAAACTGGACAATCTACGAGCTTGCCCTTAGAAAGAACAGCCTGGAAGACATCTTCCACGGACTTACAGTTGAAAATTAACCACGAATTAACACTAATTTAGCGAATTAACACTAATTATTTTAAAATTTTAATTCGTGTTAATTTGTGTAATTCGTGTCTAAAATTTTAGGAGAAAAACAATGGATAAGAAAACGAAACCTTCCATTATCATATTCAAGCGTGAAATCAAAGCTTACTTTACCAGTCCGATTGCTTATATCGTTACGGGGCTGTTTTTGCTGGCTTCGGGATTTTTGT
>DGTW01000180.1 GCA_002393835.1 Treponema sp. UBA4326 | reverse complement strand
TCTTTTCGGATTCCTTCGAGGTCAATGTGCTCTTTTACATTGTCAGCGTTGATTGCTTCCATATGCTTGTCGATTTCTGCCTGAATCTCTGGTTTGAGTTCCAGATCATCGATACGGATTCGGCCTTCGTCGTCTGTTGGAACAACTTTGTCAGCTGTGTAAAGGCGTTCACGGAAGAGGCGGTCAATCTGCTCTTTGCAGCCTTCGTGGCAGCCTGCGGCCTTCTGAACCTTGAAAAGACAGCCCAGGTAAAGCATGATGATTGGGATAACTGAACTTGAGCGGGTTACGAGAGCCTTGTTTACAGAAACATAAGCCCCACCGCCAATCTTTTTGAGGCTTGCGTCGATGTTCTTAGCGCGAGCTTCGAGGTCTTTTTTTGCAGCACCGATTGTTCCGTCACGGTAAACCGGCTGTGAATATTTTGGTCCGATGTAAGAATATGCGATTGAGCGGCAGCCTTCTGCAAGGACACCAGCTTCTGAAAGATATTTGATCCATCGCTCCCAGTCTTCGCCACCCATGACTTTGACTGTGTTTGCAACATCATCGCCTTCTGCCGGCTGAGCTTCGAGAGTGTTGAGTTTCTCGGTAATCATATCGATTGCATAGCCGCCGTAAGGTTTTCCGATTGGTTTGATTACTGATTTGTAGAGAACTTTTGTGTCCGGGTCTGTGCGGACAGGTGAAGCCAAAGAATAGATTACGAGGTCGAATTTAACGCCCCATTTTTTTGCTTCGTCAATTACAGTCTGGCGGCATTCGTCACTGAATGCATCCATGTTGAAAGTTGCTGATTTGAGACCGGCTTTTGCTGCGGCACGATCAAAGGCCTTGTTGTTGTACCAGCCCGGTGTTCCGCCCTTTGTGACGGTCGGCTCTTTTTCAAATGAAACACCGATTGTGTCGGCACCATATTCAAAAGCTGCAGTGATTCGGCTTGAAAGTCCGTATCCGGTTGAGCAGCCAAGAACCAGAACGGTTTTTGGAGCATATCCGCCTTCTTTAGCGCTTTTAATTCCTTTTTTTGCCTTCTGCCCGATTGCAAATTCAATCTGATTCTCAGTGTCTTTTGCACATCCGACCGGATGAGCATTGATACAAATGTTTGAGCGAATCATCGGTTTAATTACAGCCATTTTTTTCTCCTAAAAGTAGATTGCTCTGCTTTGAACAGGGCATTTATGGTATTATTCTAGTTTATTTATTTTGACAAAATTAGTCAATGTGTCAAAATAAAATGCTTTTTCTGTTTATTTCTCGCTGATTGTAAGGACAAGGTCGTTATGTTCCACATTTGCGGTATAGCGGAAGTCCTTTTCTTCCCGGGAAATAATTTTGATGTAGTGGTATGTGTTGAATTTGTCTCCCCTTGCAGTTGTCTTGTAGGTTTCGCTGGATTTAGCTCCCTTCAAGAGTGCGATTGTGCCGGTCTTTTTTTCTTCGTTTTCGTCATTATAGGCGAGAATTCTGAATGATGCGGCAGAAGTCAGGTTGTCTCCGCCTACAACTTTGAGGTTGTCTTTGAATTCAGGGAGCATTGTAAGGTCAAAAACCTTAAAGTGTGACTCGTCGATTACCTTGTCATCGTAAATCCAGACTTTGAGGTCATTGTCTGCTTTGGCCACGCTGTACTTGAATGGGTTGTCTGTAGAGTTTTTAATTGCAAAATATTTGTAATTTCCCAGTTTGATGAGCTTTTTGTTTACAGACTTGATTGTATCTGTGTCAGCAAGTCCTTTAAGATGGCCATTGCCGAATACAATCCAGTTTTTGGCATTTTCATCGTAAGCGTAAACGGTAATGTCAAAATTTGCAGCTGCAGAAGAGACATTCGTGATTTTTACATTGTCTTTGATTGTGCCGGAAACTTTTGTTGAGTCGATGACAAATGCCTGTCCGTCAGTAAACTCAGGGATTTCTGCAAAGATGCTGCCTGTCAGTGCCAGGCCTGCGGCAATAAGTGAAAGTAATTTTTTCATTTTTATTCACTCCATTTTTTGAAGATAAGGCTTGTATTGATTCCGCCGAAAGCGAAATTGTTGTTCATTACATACTGGCAGTCCATCTTTCGTCCGTCGCCTGTGATATAGTCGAGCGGAGCACATTCCGGATCAAGCTCCACCAGATTCAGGTTTGGCAGATACCAGCCTTCGTTCATCATGTGGATTGACAGCCAGCTTTCGATTGCGCCGCAAGCTCCAAGAGTGTGGCCGATGTAATTTTTGACGGTTGAGACCGGAACGGCTCGTTTGAAGACATCGTAAGTGGCTCCAGTTTCTGTGACATCGCCTGCGGTCGTGCCTGTTCCGTGGGTATTGATGTAGCCAATCTGGTCTGGAGAAAGGCCTGCGTCCTCAAGAGCCAGCTGCATTGCATGGGCGATTGTCGGCCGGTTTGGGGATGTGATGTGTGTTCCGTCAGTTGTTGTGCCGAATCCCACGAGTTCTGCATAGATTTTTGCCCCGCGGGCTTTTGCATGTTCATATTCTTCTAGAATCAGTGTTCCGGCACCTTCTCCGAGAACGAGGCCGTCACGATTTTTATCATAAGCGCTTGGGGTCAGCTCTGGAGTTGAGTTCTTTGTTGAAGTTGAGAAAAGTGTGTCAAAAGTTGCCGTATCCATTGTACAGAATTCTTCGGCACCACCTGCAAGCATGATGTCCTGTTTTCCGTATTTGATTGCTTCGTAAGCGTAGCCGATTGACTGGCTTCCGGAAGTACATGCCGTGTTTGTTGTGATGATTCGGCCTGTGAGATGATAGTAGACTTCGAGGTTACATGCACAAGTCTGGGGCATTGCCTTGATGTAGGTGGTTGAGCCGACTTTGCTCGTGTCGTTTGTGACCAGCATTGAGTACATTTCCATGAGAGGGTCAACGCTGCCGATTGAAGAGCCGTAAGCGATTCCAGCTCGACCCTGTGAAAGTTCTTCGCTTCCAAGGAGGCCTGCTTCTTCGAGGGCTGCATCTGTGGCAACAAGAGCCATTTGAGCCACCCGTCCCATTCCCCGGATTGCTTTTCTGGAATATTTTTCCCGGTCGATTTCAAAATCAACTGGGCAGCAGAGCCTTGTGTTCATCAGCGGGTATTTTTCATCCCACTCGTGCATGTATTTTACGAAATTCTTTTTTGCCTTTAGGTTTTTGAGGACTGTCTGCCAGTCATTTCCCATTGCACTGATTATTCCGCCGCCTGTGACGACAACTCTTCTGTTCTGCATTAAATAATTCCTCCGTTGACAGAGATTACCTGCCTTGTGATGTAGCTTGCTCCTTCGCTGAGCAAATATACTGCCAGAGAAGCGACTTCTTCCGGCTTTCCTGCCCGCCCCATTGGGATTGTAGGCAAAATGTGCTCTACAGGGGCGTCTTTAATCATTTCTGTTTCGATGAAACCTGGTGCGATGCAGTTTACGGTGATTTTTCGGCTGGCAAGTTCTACAGCCAGGGCTTTTGTGGCTCCGATAATGCCGGCCTTGCTTGCACTGTAGTTGACCTGACCGCGGTTTCCCATTACGCCGGAAACGCTTGAAATTGTGATGATTCGGCCACGTTTTTTGCGGCACAAAGGCATTACGAGGGGTTTAAGTACATTGTAAAAACCGTCGAGATTTGTGTGGAGAACATCGTCCCAGTTTTCGTCTGAGAGGGCTGGGAAAGCGTTGTCCCGACAGATTCCCGCATTAAGGACGATTCCCCAGAAAGCACCGTTTTCTTCGCTCCATTTTTCGAGCTTTGTACGGCAGTCTTCTCTGTCAGAAATATTGAACTGAATCAATGTGCATTTTCCACCAGCGGCTTCAATCTCGGCTTTTAGCGACCCGGCCTTTTCTTTGCCGCTATTGTAGTGAGCGACAATTTCGTAGCCTTCTTTTGCTACTGCCAGAGCTATTGCCCGGCCGATTCCGCCTGAGCTGCCTGTTATCAACACTTTTTTTTCATTGTTTTCGTTTGGCATGAATTCTTCCTGATTTTGAATTTTTTAAAATGACTAAAATGCCGAAAAATCTCCGAGATATTTCTGGAAATTACCGGCGAAGTCAGATTTTATTTTAGCAGAAATCTTTTGTTTTGCCCTGACTTCTGCATTATTGTAGCTTGGTGAGCCTTCACGGCCTGTGATGCTGAGCGGAACGAGAGTTTCACCAGAAAAAGTGTCTGTAAGCGCGCATTCAGCAACATATTCACAGAACTGAGTTTTTCCGTTGGCACTTTCTCCCTGGGTAAAATGATTTTTGCATGAAATTACATACCGCTCGTTTGAGCCAAGGGTCGTGTTGAAACCAAAAGAAGACATGACTTCCTGAAAGGCCTTTGCGATTCTTCCGTCAGAATCTTCGCTGACCCAAACGCAAACCGGAATTTTAGCAGCCATATCTGCCTTTAATTTATGAATCTGAACCGGCGTGTAATTTGAATCAAATTTTTTAGCTGATGTCGGGTTTAAGACCGACAGTCGTTTAAGATAACCCTCATTGACTTTTGCGACTTCCTCTGCGAAATCAAGGCGGGAATAATTAAGCATGGTGTTTGGCTCTTTGCTTGAGGAAATTTCTTTTACGATTGAGTCGATTTCATTTTGATTTTTTGTAATCATGGCGGAATAAATCTGGCTTCCCTTTTCGCGGCTCATCACTGCCAGTGCGTACCATTTTCCTTCGTTTTTTGCCTCAAAGAATTCTGGAATTTCGACGGCGATTACATCATCCTGACTGACTTCTCGCAAAATGCTCTGGTCGAGGGAAGAAGAATCTGAACTTGCGACCATTCCCTTGCTCTGAGCCATTTCCATGCGGCGGGAGGCACTTGAAGTTGAAGTGATTTTTTGACCGAAAACCGAGACAAGCTCGTTAATGGCGTCGATTTCAGCAGAGCGTTTTTCGGGCGCGGAACCGATTCCTGTAAGATAAGCTGATTTTGGATAAGCTGCTGATTCTCCGAAGAACCAGTCTGGGGCGTTTTTGGCACTTTTAGAAGATTTTGCCGTATTATCGGTTGAGGCGCAGGATGCAAGAAAAAGCAAAAATAATCCTGCCAGGGTTTTTACTGCCGGATTTTTGACTGAAAATCTTATTTTTGACATGAGGCCTCCACCAAAGTTGTTTTTCCGTATTTTACTTCAACATCTTTGTAAAATTCTTCTTTTATGATATTACCATTTTTGGATAAAAATTGCACTTTGAATGAATACTTGCCGGGATCAAGCTCTATTCCGCCGGCGAAAGCCTGTGCCGGAAGGGCATAAACCTGCCTTATGTCAGCGGTCTCCGTCTTGTCTACCTGATCGATTGCCTTTGCCGCACTCAGATAAGCTCCGGCATAAAGTCCGACAGTGAGGATATTTTCCTGCTTGCGAATAGCATTTTCGGCCATTAAAAGGCTTGCCGTAGCTCCAGCCACAGCCGTGAATTTTTTGAACATGCTTCTTTTTACACTGCGGGAATATGCATTCAGGGCTTTTGTATTTACATCCTGACGAACAGCGTAGTTAAAATCTTCCAGAAGAGAAAGTGAAACTTCTTTTTGGGGAAGAGAATTTCCGTCTTCAAAAATGATTTTTATTGAATTCACTGAATTTGGCGACATTGGCAAAATTTCGTTTTTGCCAGGATAAATCGTAAAAGATGGTCCCCAGCCAATCACAGGTGCGACATAAGGCTTGTGAATTTCTTGTGGAGCCGGGAATTCCGGGTAGACGAATTCCAAATCAAAGGGAGGAATATAGACGAAATGGTCTTTTGTAGGAAACTGAATTCCCGGGAAGGGGCCTATTATGATTCGCCTTTCGCCCCGTCTGCCGATTAAGCCTGAAAATGCCAGAATGTCGAGGCGGCCTTTTCCGTCAGAAATATTTGAAAGAGAGTCTATATCAAAGGCGGGATTTAATGCCTTGAAAGTTCTTGTGTCAGCATTTATGTTCCAGCTGTTGTTTACGCTGTCGTCCATCATTGCAAAGGCGATACTCAGGTAGCGGGCGGTCGCCGAGTCCCGGAAGATGTCGGCTTCTGTCGGTTTTTTGGGTGTGTTCTTGTAAACGCTATTGGTGTCGAGGGAGAGCATTTTGTAAGTGCTGGAAATTTCGACTTTCGGATCATCGTTTTTAACCCATTCGCCATATTTGTTAAGGTATTTCCGCTGTTTTTCGTTGAGACGGCGGACTTCAACGGCGGCTTCTTCTATATCGCCCTTGTTATAATAATTGAGGGCGTTGAAAATGTTAATGTAAATGTATTCGTAAGGACTGCCTTTGTATTCGGCAGCATTGTCGTTGATAAAAGTTGAGGCAAAACCTCGAGTGAGGCTTTCTGTGACGGCATCGTCCATGAGCCGGTCAGTCTGATTCATGATTTTTAAGGAAGAATCATAGTCTTTTTGATAATGCTTAATCATTGCAGCATCAAAATTATCGCGGATTCTGTCAGGATTAGACTTTTCGGCATTCTTTTCGTCGATGAAATTTGTGCAGGTCGTGTAATCCCCCGAGTCCAGGCTTCCCAGATATTCAGGAAGCGACATAGTGGACCCGCAGGAGATTAGACCTATACCTATTGAAGATAGAAGAAACAGGAAGGACAAATATCTGATTATAGTTGAGTAAAAACATGCGTAAGCACGGTTATGCCACGAATCCACTTTGTGCGGGCGAGCGAAGCGAGTCCAATTTCCAAAGCGCACAACCGTGGATTCTAGTGGCATGTTCGTGCTGAGAGCATGTTTTTGTATCAGCGAAAAAGACGCATTTGTCATTACTGTTCTTACAGTTTCTTTGATGCTCGTTTGATATACTTGCTTATTGTTTTTTCGCCTTGCCAGAGAATTTTATTTGATTCGATGTCAATCAGCTGAGCGTCAACCTGATAAGTGCG
>DGTW01000181.1 GCA_002393835.1 Treponema sp. UBA4326 | reverse complement strand
GTTTTAGCACAGATGAACTGGTCGAATGGATGGCGGCTGCCATCTGGCTGTCTTTCGCGAAGTGGTGCTGTCTGTGGTGTTGCGATGTATCCAGGTCCGATACCGTTACACTGGATGTTCTGTCCGCCGTACTCTGAACAGATGTTGCGTGTGAGCATCTTGAGACCGCCCTTTGCAGCTGCATAAGCAGATACTGTTTCGCGTCCAAGTTCAGACATCATAGAACAGATGTTGATGATTTTTCCGTGTCCTTTTGCGATCATTCCAGGGAGAACTGCCTTTGAAACGATGAAAGGTGCATTAAGGTCAACGTCGATAACCTGACGGAATTCTTCTGCTTTCATTTCGAGCATCGGGATTCTCTTGATGATTCCGGCATTGTTTACGAGAATGTCAACTGTTCCGACATCTTTCTCGATTTTCTTTACTGTTTCCTGAACGGCAGCTTCATCTGTAACGTCACAGATATATCCGTGAACATCTTTGATTCCTGCTTCTTTGTAGTTTTTGAGACCATTGTCGAGCTGTTCCTGTCCGCGGTCGTTGAAAACGATCTTTGCGCCGGCAGCAGCGAATGCTTTAGCGATTGCAAAACCAATGCCGTAAGAAGCACCGGTTACCCAGGCAATTTTACCTGTAAGGTCAAAATCTTTCATTTTGAAATCAGCCATTTGTGAAAAATCCTCCAAAAGTTTTTCTTAGTATATCTGAGAGACTATTTAAAGTCCATTATACGAAACAGATTAAGAGGGATTTTCTTCCTGCGCAGGAGCTTCAGATGGTTCAGGTGAATCTGCCGTTTCCTGCTGTGAAAGCGTTTCCTTAATCTGGTTTTCGAAGAGTTTATAGAAATTGAGTATGTAGAAGGTTTTGTCTTCGTATTTGAATTCGGCAGTTACGAATTCTTCGGGAATATTTGTTTTTGAGGCCGAAGAAATTGATTCTGCGTCAATCTGAATTACGTCATGAACCGTATCGGCAACAAGGCCGTAGAGAGTGATGTGCGGTTCAGTTTCGCCCGGGCGGGTTGCTGCAACTTCTACGACGATGACCTTGGTAAATTTGTCGATAGGCTTTTCGGGCAGGTCAAAGCGTTTACGCAGGTTGACGACATTGATGCCCTGCCCGCGGGAATAAATCAGTCCTTCGATGTAAGGATCTGAACACGGAATGGCCGTCGGAGTCGTAAAATTCAGGACTTCAATGACTGATGAGATTTCAACAGCGTAGTTCAGCTTGTCGAGCGTGAACGTAAGGTAATTCTGTATCATAGTGTAATTTTAACACACAATATTAAATATGCAAAAAGAAAGTAACATGTAGATGAATGCGGGCAAAAAAAGCGTCTTATCTCATCACGGTTGAAGGTTCTTAATTTGGTTCCGGACATATGATTTGGTTACGATTGCTTTTGATGCTCCAGCTCCTTCAAAGTGAATCGAAAGCCGCTTTTTTTGCCCGCATACATTTAAATGCTTACTGAACATACAATGTCATTGTTGTGATTAAGGAACAGCATATTTGTCATTGCCGTGTTTAGACACGGCAATCTCTTAGAAGATAGATTTCCGGGTCAAGCCCGAAAATGACGTAAAATAATATGTCTTTATAAAAATTGACTGCCGGTAAGACAATTGATTATGAAATAAAACGGCGGGAGGGAGTGTGACAATATAATTGATGTAATTTAAGATTGTTGGGATGTAATTAAAAATTGACGGGAGGGAGCAGAAAGGCGGGCAAAAACACTCTGTTTGTGGATGCTGCGAAGCGGCATTAAATGGGTTCCATTGCCACAAACAGCGTGTAGTGCGCCAGCGCACGGTTTTGACCCGCATTTATGCGACCGGTAGTCAATTTTTTCTGAACATTTAATGAGATCAAAATTACGGCAATTATATGATGCCGCCGTTGACTCCGATTACCTGGCGCGTGATATACGATGAACTTTCGCTGAGGAGGAAGACGGCTAGGGATGCTACTTCTTCGGGTTTGCCGGCCCTTCCCATCGGGATTGTCGGCAGGATGTGTTCAACCGGTGCGTCCTTTATCATTTCTGTTTCGATGAAGCCCGGGGCGATGCAGTTTACCGTGATTTTGCGGCTGGCAAGTTCTACTGCGAGGGCTTTGGTTGCGCCGATGATTCCGGCCTTGCTTGCCGAGTAGTTTACCTGACCGCGGTTTCCCATTACGCCTGAAACGCTTGAAATCGTTATGATGCGGCCTTTCTTTTTGCGGCAGAGTTGCATTACGAGGGGCTTGAGGACGTTATAGAAGCCGTCAAGATTTGTATGAAGGACGTCGTCCCAGTTTTCGTCTGAGAGGGCCGGGAAGGCGTTGTCGCGGCAGATTCCGGCATTGAGTACGATTCCCCAGAAGGCGCCGTTTTCTTCGCTCCATTTTTCAAGCTTAGCACGGCAGTCTTCCCTGTCAGAAATATTGAACTGGAGGAGTGAACATTTTCCGCCTGCTGCTTCAATTTCTGCCTTGAGGGATTCGGCTTTTTCTTTTCCGTTATTGTAGTGTGCGATGATTTCATAACCTGCCTGAGAAGCGGCAAGGGCAACTGCACGTCCGATTCCGCCTGAGGCACCTGTTACCAGGACTTTTTTTCCGATGTTTTCTTCTGTCATGAAATTAATTTAGCACGAAAATAGTTGAATTTCAAACGAGAGGGTAAGTGTTATATCATGGAATCTGTGTTATAGTTTAAATGTTTTTTTTCTTTGCCTGAATCGCCATTTTTATTTGTTAAAAGAGGAAGAATTAAATGAGTTTTGATTTTCCCCCGCATAAATTCCGTTACAGTTATAGACAAGACTCATGGACGGAGCGTAATTCCTGCTGATGTTACTTCAGAACATGCGAGGTCAATTCTTCTTACCGGATACTATGGACCAGATACAGATGGAAACGGACAGGCGCTTACTGAAGCAAAGGTCTGGTACCTGGCAAAAGACGGAAAATTGACTGAGACTGCTCCTACAGACTAGATGGATATGGAATATTTTACTCCACCACTTCCATTACGGTAAGCTTTCCCGATCCGGAAGGCTTGCCTTCAACAAAAAGTTCAGCCGTAAAGGAATACACGTTGTCCACCTTTGCTTCCCGGGTGGCGCGGACTTTTACGGTCTGGCCTGATTTTGCCACGTCAAAGTCAAAGTGCAGGTTTGAAACGCTTAAGATAAAGCCCATGTTGGGCGGAAGACTGTGCTCGCGGGCGTAGAGTCCCGTGAGGGCAGAAATAGTCTGTGCAATAATTTCAAAGCAGGCGTAATTCGGAGCGCCGTCCACAGACTTTTCGTAAAACATAAAGCCGTCAGTTATTTTAGTTTCGCTTTCGATAATCCATTCATCAGGCCTGGCGTCAGAGATGCGGTCAATTATAAACATCTTTCCCTTGTGAGGAACCAGGGGCGAAAGTTCTTCGTGTTCAATAGTCATGCGCTAAGTATAGATTATTTTGAGTTTGTGCGCCACCACCGCTCAAGACAGTGTTCCGGGACGTTTAAGTGAGCAGTTTGTCCGATGTAAGGCGTCATGACGGTAAGTTCATGCTTTTGAGCTTCAAGAAGGAAACGTTCCACCGGATCATCCCAGCCGTGACTTGAAAGAACGACAGCTCCCCAGTGCACGGGCATTACGGTTTTTGCACCGAGGGTAACGGCAGCGCGTACAGACTGCTCCGGGAAGGAATGAACGCGAGGCCAGCGCACGTTGTACTGACCGCATTCCATGATTGCAAAATCAAAGTCGCCGTATCTGTCATGAATCATTTTCCAGTGAGGTCCGTCCCCTGAATCCCCGCTTTCAAAAACCTTATTGTAGTCGTCAATAAAAACCCAGCTGCACCATAAAGTTTCCATATTGTCGGTCAAATGTCTGCCGGAAAAATGCTGTGAAGGCGTGCAGGCAATCTTAAGGCCTTCGACGGAAGTTTCTTCCCACCAGGCCATGTTCTGTATTTTTTCAGAAGAAACGCCCCATCGCTTAAGGTGGTTTTCAACTCCCAGCGGAACGATGTAGCGCTTAACTTTGCCGTCAACGGCGCAGATAGTGTTGTAGTCGAGGTGGTCGTAGTGGTCGTGGCTCTGGATGAGGATGTCAATTTCAGGAAGGTCGTCCACAGAGATTCCCGGGCTTGAAAACCGCCTGCTTCCCGCAAAAGAAACCGGAGAAATCATCTCAGAAAAAACCGGGTCGATTAAGATGTTAAGGCCGTGCATGTGCAGGAGAAGGCTTGAATGCCCGAACCAGGTAACGCTTACGTCACGAAGCCCAGCTTCCACACTGACATAGTCAGTCTCCTGGGTTAAAAAGTCAGGCACCTTAACCGGAAAGTCAAAGTCCGGCCGGGTCTCCCTGTCAGAAAAATTGAGCGGGTCCGGGGCAGGATTTGAAGCAAAGGCCATCACTTTAAAATCTTCCAGGTTGTGAAATTCCTTCCCGTCAAAGTTAGCCGCACGTTCAGCGTAGTTGCGGCGGTCTTCTTCAGAGGCACTTCCCCCGAACGGCTTCCAGAAGGTAAGGAACAAAAAAGCCGCCAGCGAAAGCGTACACAGCAGGATAAAAAGAGAAATAAAGAACATCTTGAGCACCTTAAAGATTTTTTTCATAGACAATTCCTGCGCTTATTATAGGGGAAAGCGGGGAAGATAAAAAGGAGGATAAACTTGTGAATGCACTTAATAAGACTTATAATTTTAAATGTAAACGCTTAAATAAGCGTTTAAGGTTGGGATTTTATGTTTAATAAGGTGGTTTCTATGAGGTTTTTGCAGTTTAACTTCCCGCCCCGTCGTGGAGTGGCGGCGAAGCCGGCCACTGGACTGAGCGTAAGCGAGGGAAGAGGCCGAGGGTTACCGAGCTGCGTAAGGGCGGAAATGGCGGCCGGTGAACTTATTTAAAAAGATTTTGTGAATTCCCCTGCAGAAAATCGAACAGTCCGACAAAAGTAATTCCGTGTTCGTCTGTGTATTTTTCAATATCGTTTCCGACAATCACGATTTTTTTAAAGGAATCGTCGATTTTTAAGAGAGATGCAAGTTCCTGTTCTTTTTTTTCTTCGCTGTCCAGGGAATAGGCTGACTGAATGTAGTATTTTTCAATTCCGTTAGTTGCGATAAAATCAACTTCCCTTTGAATGTACTGCTGTTTTCCGTTCTTCATTTCACGGCTTTCGATAAGCCCCACATCAACAAGGTAATCTCTGGAGCGGAGTTCGTTGAAAATAATGTTTTCCATTATGTGCGTTATTTCCTGCTGCCGGAAATTCAGCCTCGCATTCCGTAAGCCCACATCAACTGAATAATATTTTTGAATTGAATCGAAATATTTTTTACCTTTAATGTTATATCTTTTCGCGCCTTCGAACAAAAAAGAGTTTTCAAGATATGAAATATAGTCCGCTACGGTCTCGTCATCAATCTTTATTTTCTGAACTGTTTGAAGCGTGTTTTTTAATTTTGCAGGATTTACGAGCGATCCGACGGCAGAGCACATTGCGTCAACCATAGATTCAAGAGCTGTCTTGTTGCGTACATGATTTCGTTCAACGACATCATCAATGTAAGTCTTGTTCCAGAGCTGCTGTAAATACCGTGCTTTTTGTTCAGGTGTTTTCAGATTTCGAAGCCGTGGCATTCCGCCGTAAGTGTAGTATTCTTTCCAGAGCTCGGCTGTGCTTTCCTTTCTCTCCTGACAAAATTCTGAGAAAGTAAATGGATAAACACGGACTTCATCGCCACGCCCGCGGAAAATAGTCTTTATATCCTGCGAAAGGAATTTTGAGTTCGAGCCTGTGATATAGACATCGTACACCTCTAATCGCTTTTTAGTGCAAGTTGCAGTAAATGGCGATTAAATTGTAAGTGAAATCGCTAAAAAGAACAAGTAAAAATAAGGCGACCGGAATCCCTAAATCTTTCTGATTATCAGACTTGCGTTGCAGCCGCCGAAGGCAAAGGAATTGCTCATGCAGCACTGTACGGGGCGCGGCGGATTTGTGGCGGTGTCTTTTGATACGAGGCTGAGAACCGGCATTTCTTCGTCCTGAACGCCGTCCCACAGGTGTACGGGGAGAATGTTACGGCGGATTGCGTAGAAGCATCCTGTAAGTTCAAGGCTTGCGGCAGCGCCTAAGGTGTGGCCGGTCATTGGTTTTGTTGAAGAGCAGGGAACGGATGAGTTTTTGCCGAAGACTAGTTCAACGCCTTTTGCTTCCATGCTGTCATTTAAGTGAGTTCCGGTTCCGTGCAGGTTTATGTAGTCTATGCTTTCTGGTGTAAGGCCTGCGTCCTGGAGGGCGGACTGCATTGCGGTCTGGGCTCCTGTTCCGTCTGCAAGGGGGGCTGTCATGTGGCTTGCGTCTGAGCTTTCGCCGCTTCCTGCCAGGACAATTTTTGTTTCATCCAGGTCGTCGCGGCTTAAAACAAAGAGGGCAGCTCCTTCGCCTAAGTTGATTCCGTTACGGTTTTTTGAAAAAGGGTTCGTGCGTCCGTGATCTACTGCTTCCAGGCTGTCAAAGCCTAAGAGGACGGTGTCGCTTGCAACGTCAACTCCGCCGGCAATTACTGCGTCGCACAGACCTGATTTTATGAGCTGGGAAGCCTTGATTATGGCACTGGCAGAAGAAGAGCAGGCGGTTGAAAAGGCTAGGGAGATTCCTTTTAGGCCGAATTTGCGGGAGGTGTATGCGGCAGGATAGTCTGCGCCCTGGGCCTTTAAGTCGTAGCCGGCCGGGAATGAGCCTTCGTTAAAGAAAGCCTTGTGGGCTTCAAATGAAAGGGCGCTTCCGTTGTCACATGAGCCGATGCAGACTCCTATGCGTTCTGCTGTGTATTTATTTTTTGCCTTAAGGACTGCAGGGAGGAGGGCTTCCAGTGCAAAGTCGAGAATCTGAAGGCAGCGCATGTCAAAGCGGTCGCCGGTTGGTTTTAAGAGGGCGTCATCGATTTTTCCGGTATAAAAAGTTTTTGCTTCTTCTCCTCCTGAAATTGAAGGTACAACGGCTTTGATTCCGTCTCGGTTACCCGAGGCAAGGTTTTTGATAAATGCATCCGGATCAGAAGAGTTCCCCGCGGCACAGATAAAGCCCGGGTTAGAAAGATAAATTGAAGAAGCGTGTGACATGAAGACAGTTTAGCAGAAAGCGCGGTTTTGGGGGAGAGGAGGGGGAATGTGTGATTTAAATGGATGAAGGGAATTTAAGGGATGGAAGATTATGGGTCAGTACTTTTCTACAAGTGCTGTAACTACTTTATCGATGGCATCTAAATCGCCGGGTGAGAAACGTCTGAGGTTATTTTCAATTTGAGAAATCTGTTTGTTCTGTGAATTCTGGATGGATTCTTCCTGCATATCCAGCAGGTAGTCTAAAGAAACTCCAAGAAATCTTGCAACCTTGAGAGCTGTGTCTGCAGCCGGAATGCTGTTGCGCTTAATTCCGAAACTAATATTTGCTACATCAAATCCGACAGCTGAAGCAAGTTCTTTTCGCGTTTTGCCAAGATATGAAAGTTCTGAATCAACTTTTTTCCAAAAATTCATAGTTGTAGAATATGACAAAAGATAATTTTATGTTTGACATGCATAACAACTGATATATAATTATATGTAGAATGTATCATTAGATATATTTAGATGAAAAATGATAAGGAGATTAGTATGGCAATCGGTATTATTCAATTAGTGATAGGGTGTTTGTTTTTCTTATATACAATTATGACACCAATTAATAGTGCAGTACAACAGACAGTGAAGGCTATATATGAATTGCAGGGGCTTGTTTTAATTTGTTTTGGTATACTGTTTATACTGGTAAGTGATGTAGGTAAATTATCTGGAATTAAAAAGAGTATCCAGAAAATCGAGGAAGAAATTAAATCATTAAAGCAGCCTTCTGAAACTGAAGAAAAGCCTTCAGAAGAACAAAAATAATTGTCAGGTCACCCCTCAAACCAGTTTTCTACCCTCAACTCGCTCACGGCTTGGATTGCTTCAAAGTGGCGGGTGTTGCGGGTGACTAAGACCATGTGGTTGGCCAGGGCGATGGCGGCTATCATGCTGTCAGAAAACGGAACTGACCGGCCGATTTTTTCTGCGTCTGCGCGGATGCGGGCATGAATGATGCTGGCTTTTTCTGAGTAAGTTTTTGTTTTAAATGTGTCCCGTACATCATCGTTTATATACCTCTCAAGATATGATTTATAGGCTCCGTCAGAAAGTTTTTCATATCCATAATAGAGTTCATGTAAAGTAGGAGCGCAGACTGCACAGTCACTGTTGTGCTCTGCAATCTTTTTAATCACGTTAAAATCCGGATTTTTTTTGATTATTTCAGAGACAATGTTTGAGTCCAGAAGGTAATGAGGTTCTTCTTCAGTATTTTCAATAAGCATCAGTCAAATACCCCCTTATAAATGTCATTTTCCCAGCTTGTGCCTTGAGTGGAGTGGTCCCTCACGTCAAAAATTCTGTCGATTTCTTCATCGGTGAGCGTGCCGTCAACTTTTTTGCGGAAATCAGCTGCTGCGTCCAGTATTGTCCTTTTGCGTGTTCTGGACATCAGTCGGGTGTAGTCCTCATAGGAAAGAATTACGCCTACAGTCTGGTTGTGTCTTGAAATAAAAACCGGCCCGTCCTCTTCGGCCTGGTGTAAAAAAAGCGGGAATTTGTTTTTTGCTTCGTAAACAGGAACAGTATTCATGGCTGCCTCCTTCACCTGAAATCAGTGTCATGAACAGTGTAGGTTTGAGATAGCTATATTGTCAAGGGTGTTATGGCTATAATATGCAGGAGGTACGAGTATATGATTAAAAAATCTCCCGGAGAGAACGAAGAAGTTCTTTTTCCAGAGAATCCATGAGTTTGTTTTTTAAGGTTTCAATTGTCTTTTCTCTATTGGAATCAGGTTCAATTTTTTGAAACAGAATTTGCGGCTGAACATCAAGTGCAGCGGCAATTTTTTCGATTGTGGAAAGTTTCGGTATATTTTTGTAGGTTTCCATCAGACCAATATAACTTGTCGCCGTGTTACATGCCTCTGCCAGTTGTTCCTGAGTAATACCTTTTTCTTTGCGAATTCGTTTTATGTTGTCTATGACTGTTTTTTCTAACTTCATTATATCAATTTAGATATAAGTTTATATAATTTTAATTTTCAGATTTGATATAATGCTATATCATATTAGATATAAACAAAAAGGAGGATGTTATGTCTGTCAAATGGTATTGCTGTAAAAAATGTGGAACTGCAATTCAAAAGGAGTCAACTCCGAATATAAGTGGTTGCCCTAAAGGCGGCTCACATCAATGGAACCCGCTTGGAGAAGCCGGCAGTACAAATTATCAGTGTAAAAAATGCGGTATGATGGTTCAGTGTAAGTCTACACCAAATATAAACGGATGTACTGCAGCATCATGTCATTCATGGACAAAGATGTAGTATTTCTGTGTGACCTGACGGACAGTATAGCAGTGTCTTATTTTAATTGGAGGTACAATTGACAATTTACGAGAATACGGCAACGCTTGTGCTTCAAAATTATTTATCTCCTGTTGGTAATATAGAGGAAGCCGGATGGAAAGGAGAAGTTTTATTTAATTTCTTGATTAAGCCTTTTAACTCAGAATTCTCAAAAGATGATTTTCCTGATCATTATACCCGTCAGCCTTCCTGGTGCCGTTATCCTCCGAGAGATGACAGGTTTTCTTATGGAGATGTTTCTGAGGTTTTGACACAGGAGCAGTTAACAGGAACAGTGCCTGATTTAACAATTCGTCTGAAAAATGGGCGAAGCATCAGATATGAAATTAAAATCAATGATGCTGAATTGACGGGCTCCGAATCAACAGAAAATACAAGGGATGCCTTTCTTATCCTTAAAAAGTACAGATATGAAAAACAAATACCAGAATCAGCAAAAAAACTTTACTGGGAAGATTTGTTTCGTGAGATATCTGAACATGGCGGGTTAAGGTCTTTTGAAGCACTTGATATTGTAAGACGTCATTTGGGTATAAGGGAACAAACCTTAACATTAAGCAGAATGGAGGTAGCAAAAATGTATAAGCGGAATGATGTTATAGCAGTATTTGATATGATAAGAAAACTTGAATGTGTTCTATCTGAAAAAATCTGCCCTGGAATTGAGAAAAAATTGCAGTCAAAGTTAAAAGAGCATAAAATAATATCTAAGACTCATACTTTTATTAAAAATGAATCTTCGGGGATTGATTTTTATGCACTGGATGGAGCGGAGAGGGAACTTTATCTTTGTGGAGTCTACCTTGACTGGAAAAACGAATATAAAACGGATGACAAATTGTTCATATTTGAAGTTAGTGACGACGTCATTGATATTCACTATGACTGCGACGACAACATTTATGAGACTGATAAAAGCAGATATTTGGAGCAGAAGATAACCGAAAAAGAGGCAATTGATCGTGAAGACGATGGAATTTGTATTTTTTTATTAAACGAGGAAAATTTGATAGATGAAAAAAGTCATGACAAGGCTCTGGCGGAGATTTGCAGTATTATCGATGGATGCTTTTTTGATGATCAGATACCTCTAGGAGCATGGGATGTTCCTTTATTATTATAAAAAATTGCCAAAAATTCTCCGTTTACTAGTGTTGCTTTCACTTATAGTTGATATTGTCCTGACAGGACTATATCTTTACGGTGTAAGGAATAATGATTATCGAGTTACGATTGTATCATTTTTATCAAAAACTTTATGGAATGAAAATCTTGTAACAGGGCTAATTATTATTATCTTATTAATTGGTGTATTTTCTATTTTTATAACATTTGGAACGGCTAAAATTTCTATGGCAGCCTGTACCTTTGCATTGGACAGCATGAACCAAAGATTTTTTGCCATTGATAAAATGTATAATAACAATGAAATAACCCTTAAAGAGGCTGACCAAATGAGGGAGAGAGTTAATGAGGATGCTCAGTGGTACTCCTCCTTAGATAGTACTGCAAAAATTCTTTCTGTCAGTGTAAAATTAATTATTTTACTTTCACTTGTAAATATTGCAGGAGGAACTTTGATTGGAAGAATTATTAACGGATATTCCTGGTTAAAAGCGATGGAGGCTGTCGTATCTTATTCTGCGGGAAATATTCTGTTTTTTATTGTTCCTTTGATTATCGTAAATTCTGTCCTTTTAATTATTAGTTTCTACAAACAATCAATTAGATTCAGGTGATTTTTCCTCTCACCCCATCTCTAATTTGCGTAGCGGCCGCTCGTGCTGAATATTCCCCACAGAATCAGGGAGTTTCCGCTATCGTTGCGTGCACGTACAAACTGATAGTACAGGGCTGAATCAATGTCGTAAATGAACTGAACGGAAGGGCTTTGTTCAAAAGTGATGTTTTCCTTGTAAGAGCCGTCCGTTGAATAGCACATGTAAGTTTCGTTTGCCTTGAATACGGTTTTTCCGTTTATGACGACATTGTTTTTAATTTTAAGGAGTCCGTCGCCCGGTTCCCAGTATTTTGACCATAAGGTTCTTTCTGATTTGGATTTGTGCCAGTTTGTTACATATGAAAGCGTTACTTCAGTATAGCCTGCAGCCGGATCCGGTGTACCGATAGCCCAGGTTGTCTTTGATTTTGGCGAAAGTCCAGTTCCCAGGAATTTATTCGGAATGCGGACTTTATAAGTTCCGTTCCTGTCTTCGTAAATATCATCATACGGATAGTTTTTGGCTTTTCCTTTATAGATGCCTTCAAAAGGTTTCATGCCGACATCCGGCGTTGCCCAGTCAATGACTTCTTTCGGGCTGTTGTCCTGAGGTAAAGACCAGCTCTGCGATGTAACTGTCAGTGGCCCCAATAAAAAAAGGCCTGCCGCAAAAATAACGGAAATAATCTTTTTCATTTATAGTTCCTCCGTACCTAAAATTATAGCATGCAGGATGCCGTTTGTCGTACAAAAGAACAGAATTTTGATTTACGCCGTAAACCAGTTTTCTACCCTCAGGAAAGCCTTGTCCTGCATCAGCTTAAAGTCGGCGGTGTTGCGGGTAACTAAAATCATTCCGTTTGCTACGGCGGTAGCGGCTATCTGTGAATCATAGAAGGGCATGGTCTTGCCTTCTGCTTCTGCCCGGGCCTGCATTTCACCGCAGATTTGTGCAGCAAAGGAGTCGTAGGGAATTATTTCAAGATTTAAACTCAGATTATCTATCAGACTCTGGATTGATTTTTTCTTTTTGCCTTCATGCATTCTGTTTATTCCGCGGTTAAGCTCCTGCCAGGTAACGGCAGAAATTGCGCAGAGATTTTTACGGGCTCTGTAATATTCAAGAACCTTTTCTTCCGGACGGTCTTTAGGAAATTCTGAAACAATATTGGTATCAAGTAAATAAACTGGTTTCATTTCAATTCCTCCTTATCGTTAATCCCACGGATTGTAGTTCGGATCAGGAGCTTCGCGGGAAGGCGTAATGTCAAAGCCTTTGTCATCGAGAACGTCTTTGTATTCTTCCCGCCATTTAGAAAGCCAGTCATCGTCTGAAGAATTTTTGCTTTCGTACTCTTCCCAGCTGATGATGACGGCAACCGGTTTGTCGTATCTAGTGAGTTCAATGACTTCGCCTTCTTCGGCACTTTTAACCAGGGCAGAAAAATTGTTTCGTGCTTCATAAATGGATGTTCTGCACATATCGGCCTCCTTAAAAGAGAAATGTTACAGGGTAATTATGCGGCAGGAGTGAGGTATAGTCAAGATAAAATATGTTGGCTAGAAGATATGAAGGAGTCTGCTTTTGTATTAAGAAAAATGCTGTGTTATAATAGAAACTGCGAGGATAAAATGAGAAAAATTATAGTATTCTTGTTAATTCTGTTTAGTTCAGTTGAGTTTCTGTTTGCAGGAGAGACAAATATTGATTTACCTGATGGAGTAAGTCCTTTTGCGTTTGTTTTTGATAAAAATGAACTTTATCCTGTTCCGAAAGATTATTTCAAAATATCAAATTCATATAATATAAAGGGTATTTTTAAGATTTATGCTTGCAATGAGACAAAACATTGGATATATCTTGGCGATATTGACTTTACCACATTCGTAGACACAAAAAAAATAAATGAAAAAATCACTGACTACCGGTATTTTTGTATTGATTGTCCTGACGAAAGGATACGATACGAAGTTTTAAGCAGATATAATGACATTTATGTTAAAGCGAAGAAGGATGATGTTCTAAGAATAAATGATAAGGTAATTGATAAGGGCTTTTATGTAGTTGATTACAGTGCTCTAGGAGAGGTAGACGATTATTACAAAATTGTAAATGAAACTAAAAAATCAAATTTTAAAATACAGCTGTATGTGTTTGATCCTCGCAAGGAAAACTGGATTTATGCCGGAGAAGGTGTATTAAAAGGATATGGGGATGTTGATACGATAAGAAGTGAAGTAGATCCAGGGGATTATAAGATAGTAGCCCTCATTTCTGAAAGCAAAATGAATTTTTCATGTAAGGCTCATGCGCGTCACGATGATCTGTATATTGAATTATGTGATGCAGAAAATGATTTAGAACTGAATTCTGATAGCATTGATGAAATTGAGTCCAAATTGAAAAATCTGAAAAACTTGTATGAAAAAGGCTATATTGACGCTGATGAGTATAAAACAAAGAAAAAGCAGATACTTGGGTTATAACGTAATTCCAGAAGCGGAAGATAATTTTATAATAATAGCTTAGTGATAAGGAGACTATGTGTATGAAAATGAGATTTACAGTATGGCTATTTGCTTTATTAGTAGTTCTTTTTGAGGGATGTAGTTTTGATGATGAAGAGTCGTACACTATTTGGACCGATATGGGAACTTATTCAGAATTTCAATCAGCTTTTAATACAACTTTAAATGATGGCATGTATGTTAGGCTGGAATTTACATCAAGCCAGTGGTCGCAGATTAAATCCTCTTTAACTAGCGACGGAAAACATTCCTGGGGAAAAAGTAAGATAAAAGATTGGCTTATTGGAAGAGGGTTTGGTGATTACGAAGCAAAACAAGAATCTTCATGGTTAACAACAATTGAGCATGGTTTTATTGCAAGCAGAACTGGAAACACGGTTTATTATATTTTGAAATAATTTAAAGGGTAAAATTATGAGAAAAATAGTTATAGCAGTTTTACTTTTCTGTATATCTATAAGTTTTTGTGTTTCTGAAGAACAGATTTCTGATATCGGTGATTCGATTGCAGAAACAGATAATCAGTCGTCTACAGAAAGCGAAAATATTATTCATACAATTCAAAAAATGTTAGAAGAGGACCTGCTTAATAATAAAGATAAGCTTATCGAACTAACTAAGAATCTTTCACTTGATGAAAAACAAAAACTGTATTTGACCTATGAAAAATCTGGTGGAAAGTACTTTGTTTTGAATCTTATACTTGGTTGTGGGATTGGTTCTTTTGCACAGGGAGACAGTAAATCTGGCATGTTGGCATTATGTTTCGAACTTGGCGGAGTTGTGATGATGCTTAGTGGAACAAATAGTGAGAATGCTTTTTTAGTAAGTATTGGGTATGGGCTCCTAATCGGAGGACGAGTCGGGGAATGTATTGCTCCCTGGGAATATGCAAATAACTATAACGATACTCTAAAAACATCCTTGAATATGACTTATGAGAAACTTTCCTTTGTTCCTGTTATAAATCCTATTGATGAAAAATATGGATTTGTAGCAAGAATAGCACTTTAGGTTTTACCCCCTCATCATCTTTTCCACCTTGTCTGTCCAGATTTTCGGGCAGACGAACTGGGTTTCGCCGGTGGAGGCTTTTACGCACATCTGGCTTACGGTGCCTTTTGTGGTGAGTTCGCCGGTTCTGGCGTTGTAGAGTTCAAAATTGATTTTTATCATGTTTTCCCATTCGGTGAGGGTGGCGCGGGCGCGGCAGATGTCTCCGAACCTCAGGGACTTTATGTACTTGGCCTTTACTTCCGTTACAGGAAAAAGATAGCCGGATTCTTCCATGGCGATGTAGTTGTAGCCGATTTTGTCGAGAAGGGCGCAGCGGGCGCGTTCAAAGTAATTTATGTAGTTTCCGTGCCAGACGATTTTCATGGGGTCGCAGTCGTTAAAGTCTACTTTAAATTCGATTTCTGCCTGTAAATTTTCACTCATTTTCTTTTGCTTCCTTTTCTAAATATTCTACCCATTTCTGCATGAGGATTCCAAATGCTACGCCTACATTCAGCGAAGCCTTAAGGCCCTTCATCGGGATTGAAACCCTTCCGTAAGCTGCTTTTTCAAGTGCCTGCGGACTGACGCCAAGTTCTTCCGAACCGATTATGCAGATTCCCTTCTCAGGGAATTTAAACTCTTCAACAGGTGTTCCGCCGGTTTCAAGTACAAAAACTGGAATTCCGTTCTCCCGGGAAAACTCTTCCAGTTCATCGAGTGTTTTTGTTTCCCAGCCGAGGGTTTCGATGCAGCCCATTCCGCTTCTGACGGCTTTGGGATGATCCGGCGGTACGCACATCGGGGACACAAATACTTTTTCTGCTCCAAGAGCTTCTGCACTCCTGAAAACTGATCCAAGGTTGAACGGTGAACGTATGTCTTCGGCATATACATATGTGCCTTCAAAATAATCCCGCTTTCTTACGGTTCCGTTTTCGTTCAGCGGTGATGCATGCGGGGCGATTATAAGGTCCCATTCAGCCGGAAATGTTCCGATTATGCCGAGCAGAATGTTCCGTGCAAGGTTACAGGCACGTTTTTCATCAAATGGTTCGGCTTCAGCTGCTGCCTTAAGCTGAGCGGATGCCTCATCTGAAATTTCAGGGTCATTGAGTACGATGTTTACGAGAGTCTTTGTGTATTCTGCACGTGAGAGATTTTTGAAACTGTATTCGCTTCCTTTTTCGGGAATACCGTCAATGTCACGTTCAAGCGCTCCGAAGGTCAGTGCGAGCTTGCGCCTTTTCTGTCCGGGCTGGAGCTGGTTTAGTTTATGAGGTTCTATCATTCCGTTTAGTATGCAAGCTTGATAAGTTCAAACAGATTGTCTGTTGTCATCGAGCGCGGAAGTGAATTCATCAGTTCAAGTTTTCCGGCATCTTCAATTGCAAGGGTAAGCTGTTCAATCGAAATTGAAAGTTCCTTTAAGCGGGCCGGAAGGTTTGCCTTTGCGATTCTCTGGCGCATGTTGTCTGCAAATGCTGCACAGATGTCATCGGATTCTTCAACCCTGAAAATACGTGCAAATTTTTCAATTCTCTCAGATTTGAATTTTGCATAGTCTTCAATTACATACGGCAGGAGGATTGCAGTTACAAGTGAACGTGAAATCTTAAAGCGTGCATTTATCGTAAGGGCAAGAAGTCCTGCTACACCGATTGAACTCGAACCGATTGCCAGGGATGCCATGCAGCCGCCCTGTGAAAGAAGTTCTTCCTGCGGAGTCGTTATGTTGAGGGTTCCGGATCCGTCCATTGCATAGCCCAAAAGTTCTCCTGCTTTTTCACAGAGCATGTCGCTGAAGAAGTTTGCTTTCTGTGACAGAAATGCTTCAAGTGCCAGGGCAAGAGATTCTATTGCCATTGATGAAGTCTGGTTTTCTGTAAGCGTTGAAGAAAGGTTCGGGTCAAAGAGGGCGAGCTTGCAGAGGGAAGGCTGGGCATGGATAATTTTTATCTGCTGTGAACGTGCATCAATTACAGGAATCTTGTCGGTAAAAATAAAAGGAGCACGTATTGTCGTCGGAACACAGATCAGCGAAAGTGGTGCGGTTGTCGGAACGCCTTCATCAAGGTAACTGTAAATCGGATGAACCTCGTTGAAGACGGCACACAGCGCACGTGCCGCATTCAGGACCTTGCATCCGCCGACTGCAATTACGCCGTGAACATGGGCTTCCTTTGCAAGCGTAAGGGCCTGTTCAATTACCTTTGAATCAGCACATTCCGGAATCTGGTCGAACGTAATGAAATCGATTTTGCGGTCAGAAAGTGACTGAGAGATTTTATCAGAAAGACCGACTTCCCTGAGTACAGGATCGAGAAGAAGCATGTATTTGCTTCCCCAGTTCAGTGCAAATTCTCCCAGACGGCTTGTGGAATATGTGCCAAGGAAAATATTCGGTGAAATTCTGAATGAAAAGTCTGTCATTTTATAATTCCTCTTTTAATGATTTGACGGTTTATTAACTAAAAAAAAAGACGGAACAACAAGTTCCGCCTCTCTTGTAACGCAGTATAGTTCATTACAATCCGTAACTAGTCATAATGCGTTCAGCTGTTGCGTTAATTACAGCCGGATTGAGATAGTTCGGATCCTTAATTTTCTCTTTGATTTCAGCGATACGGTCTGCACGAACGTCCGGTGTTTCTGCGGCAACCTGATTTAAGTAATATGCTCTGGCAGCTTCTTTTGCTTCATCAGAAAGAGTGATTGAATCAGGAGCAGATTTTACGCTGCCTGCCTCAGTCGTGCGGCGTGTATTCTGTACGTTGTTAAGCGGAGAAAGTCCTCCAAGTTTTTCTATCATCATAATTTACCTGCCTTTACACTTTAATTATCGGAACTTTCATCAGAAAGTTGAGCATTTTTATCACCAGAAATGAAAATTGCGAACTCTCCAAGAATCTTTGTCCTTGAAGCGAACTCATCCCTCATTTCTTCCGCCGTCCCCTCTATTATTTCTTCGTGCAGTTTCGTCAGTTCCCTGCCAACAACTACACGGCGCTCACTACAAATATCGGCAACGTCAGTTAAAAGTTTAGTAATTCTGAACGGAGATTCGTATAAAACTATCGCATCTCCGGTTGCAAGAAGTTCCCTAAGCCTTGAACGTCTTCTGCCTGGTTTTGGGGAAAGAAATCCCTCAAAAATCAATGTTTTTCCGCCTGCACCGGCCACGCTTACAAGCGATGCAAATGCACTTGGTCCAGGAATCGGAATAACTGTGTGTCCTGCCGCACGGGCCATTCCTGCGAGGACTGCTCCCGGATCACTGATTCCCGGAGTTCCTGCGTCACTGGCATATGCTATTGTCTTTCCTTCATCAAGCATCCTGATGATTTTTTCACCGGCAGCTTTTTCATTCTGTGACCTGCATGAAACCAGAGGTTTTTTGATTTCAAGATGGTTCAGAAGCTGCAGTGTATGCCTTGTATCTTCGGCTGCAATGACATCAACGTTCCTGAATGTTTCTACAGCACGAAAAGTTATATCACCAAGGTTTCCGATAGGTGTACCGACAATATACAAAACTGACACAGTAAAATTATATAAGAAGAGTGAAGAAAAGTAAACGAAAAAAATGCCGGGTATCTGTTTGTATTACTGTATGATGCTGCAGAATCTGGTTACGAAGGCTTCTACAGAGGTCAGGTCCAGGCCGTCGTCTTTGTCGCTGAAGCGGAGCTCGGATTTTTTGAGTATTATCGTGTCGTCCAGTATTGCATTCAGGCCTGAAATGAACAGGGAAGCGTAGAATTCAAGCTTTTCCGGAGTGAGAGGCGGAGTTTTGCCTGCGTCTGACAGACTTTTGAGCGCCGTCTGTGCCTGTTCCGTGAGTTTTTTATTGGAATCAAGAACGGCTTTTGCGGCAGAGGTTGAGAAATATTTTTCACTGTTAAGGAATGAATAAACCTGAAGGACCGGTTCACGGCAGTTAATCTTGAACCAGCGGGTTGCAATTCCCTTGAGGATTACTTCTGCAGAGTATTTGCGGGCAGCGGCATCCATTTCAGCAGGAATAAAAGATGTTTTGAGGATAAAGTCTGCACAGTATCTGGTTGCGGCATCAATTATTGCTTCGCGGTTTTCATAGTGATTGTAGAGCGAGGCCTTTTTGATGTTCAGTTTTTCTGAAATGTCCGAAAGTGATGTTGCACCGGTTCCTTTTTCGAATGCGCATTCAAGGACGGCATTAATTATTTTTTCCTGCGTGATTTTTTCTGTCGCCATACTTATTCCTTAGAATATAAGTTTAATTGTGACAATTCCGTTTGTCAACGAAAGAAAATTGTAATACAATAGGAATGATTTTTACAAAAATCAAAAAAATGTCATTTTGAATTGATGGAGTTTTTATTATGGAAACAACGCTTCCACGCCTTTTCAGGAAGACCGCACAGACATACCCTGATATTGCTTTTCAGATGAGCCGCTTTAACGACGGACATTTTGAACCGACGACATATAAAGATGCTTTTGAGAACAGCCTTAAATTTGCAGGCGGACTTCTTGATATGGGAATTGTACGCGGAGATCACATCGGCCTTATTTCTGACAACCGCAGGGAATGGCAGCAGGCTGACATAGGTCTTCTTGCAATAGGAGCAGTTGACGTTCCGCGCGGATGTGATGCGACTGTCGGCGACCTGGAATACATCCTTTCATTTGCCGAAACAAAAACAGTAATCGTAGAAAATTCTTCTCAGATCAATAAAATACTTGACCTTAAGGATAAACTTCCGCTCGTAAAGACTCTGATTTGCTTTGAAAAATCTACAGAAAAAGATGCTGAAGCAGGAAAGGCTGCCGGTGTCGAGATTATAGATTTCGAAGAGGTCCTCAGACGCGGAGAAGCATTCAACGAAAAGAATCCGGGCAAAGTTACCGAAGAAATGGAAAAAGGCAAATGGGACGACCTTGCAACCATCATCTTTACTTCCGGAACTACAGGAATGCCAAAGGGCGTAATGCTGACACACGGAAACTTCATTTCACAGCTTGATGATATCGATGAGCGTATTTTCCTTAATCCTGGTGACAGGGGACTTCTTGTCCTCCCGATCTGGCATGCATTTGAACGCTCGGTTGAATATGTTGTCTTCAGTCAGGGCGCAACGCTGTGTTATTCAAAGCCTGTCGGTCCGGTTCTTCTGGCTGACCTTAAGACACTTAATCCTCAGATTCTTCCGGCAGTTCCGCGCGTATTTGAGGCAGTTTATGACGGAATTTACAGGCAGATGCGCAAGACAGGCGGAATCGTAAATACACTGTTCAAGTTCTTTACGAATATTGCACTGTTCCACTCAAAGCTCGACCGTGTTCTCTTCGGAAAAACTTCGCGCTTCGGATTTGACATGAGGTGGCTTCAGTGGCCGGCATATGTTCTTCCGTGGCTTATATGTTATCCGATAAAACTTCTTGGCGGCGCACTTGTATTCAGAAAGATCCGTGCAATGCTCGGAACCGGATTCAGGGCTGGTGTTGCAGGCGGTGGTGCACTTCCTCCGGCAGTTGATAAATTCTTCTGGGCAATCGGCGTCAAGCTTGTAGAAGGTTACGGACTTACGGAAACGGCTCCTATTGTTTCAGTTCGTCCTATACGCCGCCCGATTTTCGGAAATGTCGGTGCTCCGATCCGTGAACTTGCTGCAAGGGTTGTAGATCCTGAAACAGGAAAGGACCTCGGTAAATGCAAAAAAGGTATTCTTGAACTCAAGGGTCCTACAGTCATGAAAGGCTATTACAGACAGCCTGAACTTACTGCGCGTGTCATTAACGACAGGGGCTGGTTCAATACAGGTGACATTGCAATCCTTACGGTTAATAATGAAATCTGTCTCCGCGGCCGCATGAAGGATACGATTGTACAGACCGGCGGTGAAAACGTAGAGCCTCTTCCTATCGAGATGAAGATGCAGGAATCAAGGTTCATCAAGACGGCTGTTGTCCTCGGTCAGGATCAGCGTTATCTTGCTGCCCTCATTGTTCCTGAAAAAGTTGAAGTTGAAGCTTTCTGTAAGGAAGCAAAACTTGATTACAAAAATTATTCTGCAATGGTAAGGAGTCCTGAAGTTCTTCACATGATAGAAACTGAAGTTGCAACCCGTATCAATGCAAAGAACGGCTTCAAGTCATACGAGAGAATCAACAAAATTGCACTTCTTGAAAATGAATTTGAAGTCGGAAAGGAACTTTCTGCAAAACAGGAAATTGCGAGGTTCAAGATTAACGACATTTACGCAAGTGAAATCAAGAAGCTGTTTAAATAAAACAGTCAGAAACACTTAATGAAATACCTGTAAGGCGGTGTCACAGTTTTACTATGATGCCGCCTGATTTTTTATCCCTTGATGACAGGTCTTCCGGAGTTTTTATTTCCAGAAGTTCCCCGTTTTCCGGCTGTACATGATGTTCGTCTACTGCCAGCAGAAGTCCAAGTCCGCTGCATGCATAATATGCTGACCTTTTGATTTCAGGCAGGCGGATAAAGTCTGAAGCAATGCGGATGAAAGTTTTTCCAGATTCTGCTTCACTGCTGCTGAAATTTTTCCTTGAAAGTATAAAACTCAGGCCCGCACGTTCTTTTGGGAGGCCTGCTTTTTCAGAAAGCTTTAAGAGTGCTTTAGGGGCAGCTTCCGTTGAAAAGGCAAAATTGCACCACTTGGAATTGGTTCCGCTCCGTGATGTTGTCTTTCCGCCGGTTCTTCCTGCCATCGGGCATGAAAGACTGTGCGGGCACGGAGAAACCGGATAATAATCCTTACGGATGAGTGCATCCCTGAAAAGCGAAATGAATCTTGCTGAATGCGGATCTCCCGGTTCAATCATAAGGACTGAAGGAAATTCGCCTTCCTGATTTTTGAGGTATGAAATTATTTCTGCCGAATATTTTTTTGCAAGATAGTCTGTCGGCATGTCATTATGCTGGATGATTTCGTTGAAAACGTTTCCGCTGGTGATGAAATCGGCTTTTTCTTTAATTGAAGTTCCGAGAGGGCCTTTTACGCGGATTATGTTCCAGGCTTCGGCGTTCTGTTTTGTAAGGGCTATCGTTTTTGCAACAACCGAAAGATAGATTTCTTCACCCGTGCTTAATGCAGACTGGCTCAGATCCATGCAGTACCATGTAATTTTTCTGTTACGGAGTTCAGGACGTGCGAGCCACAGTGCTACTGGAATTGTAAGAGGGCCGCTTCCTACGTCTATCGCAACTGCCGGATTTTCTCCCTTATCAAGTGAACTGAATGCTTCTGCAGGCAGGTTTGCAAAAAGGCGGACGAGTCGTACAAGATTCCACCACATGAAATAGCTGATATATGCGCTGATGAATTCTGCACTGTTCATGTAACCTATGCGGCGTGAAGAACGGGTGTCTGTGAGTTCGTGCGAAAGTTTTTTGATTGTTCCTGACAGCTGAAGTTTCTGTTTGCCGCTTAAATGGCGTATGTCGCTTACGATTTCATCAAAGTGCGAGAGAATTTCGATGCTTTCCTGAGGAACTGAACGGATGTTAAAAAGAGAATTGTGTTTCATACCCTGTATTTTCTGACTGTAAGATAAAGCTGCGTGAGTTCATGACGGATTTCGCGGATTGCATCCAGTGCAGCGGAATTTGCATCATAGAATGCAGTATCGTGCAGAAGTTCGTCACGTGCGCCTTCTATCGTGTATTTTTTTTCGTAGACCAGAAATTTAAGCCTTAGAATCTGATCTATGTCGCGGTCGTTGTAAATCCTTCTTCCGCCGAGGTCTTTTTTTGGTGCAAAACCCGGGATTACTTCTTCCCAGTAACGGAGAACGTGAGTCTTAATTCCTGTAAGTTCCTCTACTTCGCCGATTGTATAGGTCACTTATTCGCTCCCTTCATTAAAGCGGTTTTCCCATTTTTTGCGGCTTGCCTTGAGGTTGAGTTCTACGGGAATCTGGTCAAATCCGAGATCCATGCGGATTCTGTTCTTGAGGTATGTTACGTAGCTTTCAGGAACATTGTCCGGACTTGTTGCAAAAATCCTGAACGAAACCGGATTAGTGCCGGTCTGTGTCATGTAGCGGATTTTAAAATGAATTGCCTTTGTTGCAGGAGGCGGGTATCTGAAAAGCCAGTCTTCCAGTGCCTTGTTGAGGGCTGAAGTTTCAACTTTATGAGTGAGCTGGCCGTAAAGTTCGATTGCCTTGTTCAGAAGGTCTTTAATGCCCTCGCCTTTGAGGGCCGAAAGCGGAAGAATCGGTGCCCAGTTCATGTGGCCGAACATCGTTTTGATGTAATCCGTAGTATCCCTGAGGGTCTTGCGGCTCTGATCCTGGGTATCCCACTTGTTGAGGACGAAAATAATTCCGCGTCCGCGTTCATATGCCAGTGAACAGATTTTTTTATCCTGATCTGCCAGTCCTTCCTGAGCATCAATCATCAGGAATACAACGTCGCATTTATCGAGAGTTTTGATTGCACGGTTTACGGAATAGTATTCAACGTTTTCGTGAACCTTTGCCTTACGCCTGATTCCTGCAGTATCCATGATTTCAAAATCACGTCCAGCATACTGAAATTTTCCTTCAACGACATCGCGGGTAGTTCCTGCATAGTCTGAAACGATTGATTTTTCGGAGTGGGTGAGCCTGTTCGACAGAGTTGATTTGCCTGTGTTAGGCTTTCCGAGGATTGCAATTTTAATCGGTTCCTGAGGCTTTTCGCTTTCAGTGACCTTAGAAAAATCAAGGCCGGAATTAATTTTTTCAGCAAGTTCAGAAATATGATCTCCGTGGTCTGCAGAAATAAAAAGAAGTTCCTTAAAACCGTACTGGAGATAGTTCCAGGCAATGTCTTCGCCCTTTCCGCCCTCGCATTTGTTTACGGCAACGATAACCTTGTTCCAGTAAGGACGCAGCAGGTGAATGAATTCTTCGTCTTCACCGGTAATTTTTCCTGCTTCAAGAAGGAGAAGGATTTTATCTGCCTTTTTGATTGTGGCAAGGGTTTTTTGAACTACAAGTTCGTCCATTTCGGATTCACGGCTCTTTAAGTCGCGGTCAAGCTTGTATCCGCCGGTATCAACGAGATGAACCGGTTTTCCGAGGATAAAAGCCGTAGCTTCAACCGGGTCGCGCGTAACGCCGGGAGTAGGATCGACAATAGCAAGACGGCGGTGCATGAAACGGTTAAAGAGGGTTGATTTTCCGACGTTCGGACGGCCTGCAATTACAACGAGCGGAAGGTTTACATAATATTTTGAAGTGTCATAGCCTTCGTTCTGAGCTTCTTCCCTGTACTGTGATGCGTTTTCTTCAGAATCAACCGTATCGTCAAGAGACCAGTCCTGTGATTCTGCTTCGGTTTCTGCAGAAGAGATAACTGCCGGTTCTTTTTTTGCCGGTTTCGGTTTTGAGAAATCTGGTTTTCGTTTTGCTTTTGCCATGAGAATATTATAAACTATTTAATCTTTTTGAGGAAATGGCTTTGAGTTCTTCTACGCTCATTTTGGAAATAATTTCCTTAACGCCCGTAATCAGTTTAGGACTCATACTCAGGATCCTGACGCCCATTCCTGCCAGAACAATTACACTGTCCGTGCGGCTTGCCATTTCACCGCAGACAGAGAGTGAAATGCCTGCTGCTTCGGCTGCCTTAATTGTTTTGTGAATAAGGCGGAGGACTGCAAGATGGAATTCGTCATAGAGCGGAGAAACAAGGGAATTCTCACGGTCTACACCAAGCGTATACTGTGTAAGGTCATTGGTTCCTATTGAAAAGAAAGCGCTTTCTTTTGCAAGACAGTCAGAAATCATTGCAGCGGCAGCCGTTTCAACCATTATTCCGATCGGAACGTCATCCCTGAACGGAATGTTTTCTTCCCTGAGTTCGTCTTTTGCTTTCTGCGCGATTTTGAGTGCTTCGCGGATCTGTTCAACGCCGGTAATCAGCGGGAGCATTATCTTTAAGTTACCATAAACTGCCGAGCGGAACAGGGCCCTGAACTGAATTTTGAGCTGAACGCTGTTTCTTAAGCTGAGCCTGATTGCGCGGAGTCCCATAAGCGGATTCTTTTCATCAGGTGTATCAGCTGTGTGAATTATTTTGTCGCCGCCGGCATCAAGCGTACGGATCGTGACGGGTTTGTCCTTCATGATTTCGAGGACCTGTCTGTATGCACGGAACTGTTCTTCCTCACGGATTGCATCGCTTTCGCTCATAAAAAGGAATTCTGTACGGAACAGACCGATTCCGTCGGCACCTTCTTCAAGGGCAATCTTTGCTTCTTCAACTGAGCCGATATTAGCCATCAGCTGGAATTTTTCGCCGTCTTTTGTTATTGCAGGCTTGTCCCTGAAATACTTGAGTTTTTCCCTGTGTTCATTTTCCCTGGCAATTTTCTGCTCGTAGTCTTCAATTGATTGTTCGTCAGGGTCAATTATTGCTTCACCGGAATTACCGTCTATGATTACGGTTTCCCCGGTTTTGATTTCCTTAGTGATTTTTTCAAGTGCGAAAACGGCCGGGATTCCGAAGTTTCTGGCGAGAATGCCGACATGACTTGAAACACCGCCTTCCGTCAGGGCAAGTCCTATGATCTTGCGCTTTGAAAGAATAATCGTATCGCTCGGGTTAAGTGTAGTTGCAACGATTACGCAGCCGTCAGGTACGGTTTCAATGTCGAAAGGATGGTAGCCGAGGAGTTCATCAAGAACCTGGCCGAAAATATCACAGATATCCTGGGCGCGTTCGGCAAGATATTCGTTTCCGCTGTTGCGGAGCTTGTCTGCATATTCAAGGGTCTTCTGGTCTAAGACATATTCGATCGTATAGTCTGAGGCCGTAAAGGCTTTTTTAACTTCGCCGATGAACTCAGGATCCATGAGCATGAGCAGATAGGTTTCAAAAATCTGTGACTGGACCTTGTCGTCTTTTACCTGATCAAGTTTTTTTGTGATTTTTTCTGAAGTTTTTGCGACTGCGGCATTAAACCTAGCCCACTGTGCGTCATGAAGTTCCGGGGCAATTTTATTCTGAGGAATTATGCGTTTTTCAGTATCCGGAATTACAAAGGCCCTGCCGATTCCGATCCCGCCTGAGGCAGAAATACCAAGAATAATGTTCATCTTTCATAGAAGATTTTAACGATATTCACGGCGAATGGCAACTTTAAGAGTTTTTGCTGGCATTCTGCTGCAGGAATTTAACCAGATGAGGGATGTAAAGCCTGTCTTCGTGGGCGATATGAGTGTGAACCCATTCATAAAGAAACCGTGCAAATTTGATTGCTTCAGCGACTGGAAGACGTTCAAAGGAAGCGTATGCAATCTGAACCTTCTCCGTAAATGAATCGTGGACATGCTTGTGATGTTTGTATCCCTCGTAACCCGATGCGAGCATCAGGCGCTCTTCTTCCTTAAAGTGTGTACCTGCGTATTTGAGGCATTCTTCCAGTGTCTGCCTGACGAGGGAATTGTAGCTCTGTTCATTGTTGTTTTTTAAAAGGCTCTGATAGAATTCGTTGCAGAGGGTTACAAGATGCTCGTGCTGTTCATCGATTACAGGAATTCCAACCTTGTACTTCGGATCCCATTTTACGAAATCCTTTTCTTTCATGACTATATGAGATTTGTCGTCTGTCTTTATGTATGCAGCCATAGCGTCCTCTTTAGAGTTCTTTTATAACCGGGAAACCTTCACGATATGATTTTATCATGTCAGGGTTTTCTTCAGCTTTTTTTAGTATAGCATCACTTAATTCTTCATCAACAAGTTTTTTGATTTTTGCAGCAGGAACTTTATTGACGGCGGGACAGGTCGGCGTAAGGGCAATTACCTTTTCATTCTGTCGTGACATGATCCTGAGCGGCCAGATTGAACAGTCAAAAGGTTTTTCTTCTTTGCCAAGGATGCAGCCTTTGTGCGGATCAAGGAACCAGCACGGAGCTTCTTCTTCCGGATCTGAGGTTTTATATTCACTGCTGAGGTCTATTGTCCAGCTTGAGTTTTCTGCCGGACGGAATTTTGCTTCAGGATATTTTATCTGGAGAGATTCTTTTTCTTCAGAAGTAAAAAGGGGAGTTTCCCAGAGGCTCTGTCTTCTGAAGGAACAGCAGAACCTGCATGAAGCGCATTCTGACCCTGAAAGTATTTTTGAAAGCATCAGCTTATTTCTCCGTAAAATTTTTCAAGCAGTATCTGAGGGTGGTATGAAAGCTTGGCTTTTCTCAGGCCTTCAACGCCCATGTCCTCTTCGCGGTTTAAATACGTAAATTCCGGACAGCAGGAGGCAAAGCACCAGTTGACGGCAGCATAGGCACCGTTGTCAGCCGCTTCCCTGAGGCATTTTTCAAAATGAATGTCCAGTGCGGACTCACTTATCCGTGAAGCCAGCGTCATTGCACATGGAGTTCCGTCCGTATAAAGAACACCGCCTTCAAGTCCGAATGCATCCTTGTGATTCAGGGCGAATCTTATTGATTCGAGTTCCAGTGAGAGAATCCTGTCATTTGCAGCATCGTGTTCTTCACCCCATTTTTCAGAAACTTTCAGGATGTCATCCGTAATCTGGCACAGGCTGAGCGACCGGAATTCCCACCGTCCGTCATAGATTCTCCTGAAGCGCGAAACATGATTCTTTTTTTTGTGATATGACTTTCCGCTCAGGTCTGCGAGTTTCTGCCTTTCGTAAATATAATCGTTGTCATCTATTGTTGTGGACCATGCGGCCTTTTTGTCCGGAAAATTTCTGCTGAGGCAGAGGGAAATCATGTTTTTCTGTTCTTCCGTCAAAAGACAGAATCGTACGGGCCTGCCATGTTTTTCTGCATCCTTAAAAATGGAATCCAGTGCTTCTGTAAGATAGTCAGAATCAGCTCCCCTGAGGCGGAGGGGAAATCCGTAGCCTGTACGGTTAGCGTTTCCGGTGTAGTACCTGAAGAAAACATTATTGCTTACGGCAGTGTGGATGTCATATTTTTTCTGGAGAAGGAATATATTGACGATTGAACAGTCACTCCCGAGGAGTCCTTCCGTGAGGAGATTTCCGCTGAGGAATTTAAAATCGTTTATGTCGGGAATCTTCCATTCCAGTTCTGCCATAGATATAAGTTAATAAAAAAAACTGCTTGTGAACAGATAATTTTTAAGGAAGTTTGATGAGGCTTGAAATATGGTTACAGAGTTCTGAACCGTAAGTCTTGCAGAGAACGCTCTGTAACCTGTTTGAAAATGCAGGAACGTTCATTTCTGCGGCAGCTTCATATGCCCAGCGGACATTATTGAAACACGGGTCCGGAACTTTAAGGATAGGAATGTTCATGGTTTTCCAGTCGATTTTTCCGGCTTCTGCAATGAAGGCGGCAGGTATTTTGTCTTTCGTGCAGGATGAAAGGTCCTTGATGATTATGTCAGCTCCGTCTTTAAGCGGGTTCAGGTTAAAATTGTCGTCACCGTTTATCTTTACAATCAGCGGAATCTTGTTGAAATGTGCAGTCTGGGCTATTGATTTGATGTTGTAGTCAGAGTTTTCATTTACGGCAAGGAAGATGAGCCTTGTTTTCGGTGACACTGAATGGGAAATTTCTTCCATCGATTCATTCCTGAGGAATGATGTCTTTATGCCCATGTCGCTGAAAAGGTAGCGGAAGGCGTTTTCTGTTTCCTTAAGAAGCTCAGAACATACCAGAATGTCATCTCCGGCGGTTGCGGCAGTAAGAATCGTGTGGTGAACGGCAAGCATGAAGGAATTTACAAGCGTTACTTCCTGTGCCGAGTATTTTTCGATAATTGATTTTTTCAGTGAATCTGCGTCTCTCACAATTTAAAGGATAACGAGGATTTTTCAGTTGTCAATGTTCCGGACTGAAAAAAAACAGGATTTTATAAAATATGCTAATTTTATTTATTTTAGACTAAAAATAACGTTTTTGTATAAAAAAAGTATTGTTTTTTCAAAATTAAAACCTATATAGTATAAAATGAACAAAAATTCACAGATTTTTGTAACTTTACAATTAAAAATTGTTCTTTAAGATGAACAAAAGTTCAGGAGGTCTTTTATGAAAAAGATTATGTCAAAAATCGCCACACTGGCTGCAATATTCATGCTGGGATCGTTTGCTTTTGCTGAAGGCTATATCAGTGCCAATGACCTGCAGAAGGGAAACGTAACGGATGTACTTAAGTGCGAAGATGACTTTACTATCATTGCTACACCGGAAAAGAACGTTGAAATTACTTCTCAGTCACAGGACTGTCCTTGTGAAGCAAACGGTGAAGTATTCACACAGAGAATCAAGATTGGTGGTGCCGGAAAAGTTGACTACCGCTCAATTTCTTTCCCTGCAAAGGCCGGACAGAAAGTAACGGTTGCTGCAAAGTCTTCTTCAAAGACAGAAGCACGTGTTGTTAACCTTCTTGATGCTGAAGGCGCTGTTATTGCTTCAGGTGAAGCTGGTGCTTATCCGGAGGCAATCACTGTTTCTGAACTTACAATTCCGGCTGACGGAACTTACTACATTACTTCAAAGAAATCTACAATCTACGTTTACCTTATCGAAGTAAAATAAGTCTTATCGCTGAATAAAATTTTGTTAAAATGCTGGCTTTCGGGTTTGGAAGTCAGCATTTTTTGTATATAATGTATTTTAAAAGTTTCTATACAGGGAACTTATTAGTTAATAAGGGAGAAGTCCAGATGAAGAAATCATTTTTGAGGACCATCTTTATGCTTCTGCTTGCCGGAACTGTAGTTTCAGGATATTCACAGGCAAACAGAAAACCATGGAAAGATGTTCCGAACCCGACAATTACTTCCATTGAAACAGATGCTGCAAAACCTACGGAAGTAATCGTAAAATTCAAATCGGAAACACCCAGGGATAACTCGGGTGCTGACAAGGCAGAAATCATTTTTACGGGTCCTGAGAAGAAGACAGGAACTGTAGGTAAAACCCGTAATACAGATAAAAGCGTTACCGTTGAACTTTCAGTTTCAGGAACATATACGGTAACAGTTTACGCAATCCGTAACGGCGAATCAGAAAAGCATGCTTCAGAATCAAAGGAATTCAAGTTTACGCTTCCTCTGGTAAAACCGTCTGTTTCAACAAGAAACCTTGGCGGCGGCAAAGTAAATGTTAAGTGGAATGCCGTTGATGAAGCAGAAGGCTATGTACTTAATTACACTGAAGCTGACGGAAGCTCTAAATCACTTCCGGCAACAAAAGCTCTTTCTGCTGACATTAACCTCAGGGCAGGACAGTATTCAAAAATCAGCGTAACTGCAGTGCGCGGTTCTGACAAGGCTGAATCAGACGTAATCAATAAACTCGTAAAGGATGAACTTGAACGCGTCTGGGCATTTACTGAATTCGGAACATCAACAAATCCTGAGCGCAACCGCTATGAGATGCTTGACCCGAATGACCTCAAGGTAAAACTCTATTCATGTACTGTTGACCCGAAAGGCAACATCATTGACAAGGGCGGAAAATTCGAAAGCTTCTTTGACGGTATTTCATTCTACTACACAGTTATCGATCCTAAAAAAGAGAATTTCGAACTTACTGCAACCGTAACTGTTGATTACCACAACCCGATTGCAGACGGACAGGAAGGATTCGGACTCCTTGCACTTGACCGCCTCGGAGTTGACGGCGAGCCGATGATCATTGCATACAACAACTCGGCCGGAGTAATTTCACGCAAGTTTACGACACACGTTAACGGTGCCAAAAAGGAAATCAAGAACGGTGTAGGTGCACGCTTCGTAAGCGGAATCACAGATGAAATCATCAAGAAAGGTGATGCCGGAATCAAGGCAAGTGCAGAGAGCAAAAGCTTTGCATACAGCTATGACCAGTCAAGCGATGCCGTTAAGACAGGCGACGTATACCGTGTAACCCTCAAAAAGGACAATACCGGTTATCATGCAATCTACAAGAAAGACATCGAATCAGAAGGATATAAAAACACATTCACAATGTATGACAATGAGAATGTAAAACTCCTTCAGCTCGACAAAAATCACATCTATCTCGGATTTGCAGTAGCACGCGGCTGTAACGCTACGTTCAGCGATGTCGTACTTAAGATTACTGATCCGAAGAAAGATCCTCCGGCAATTCCGGAGCCTCCGGAGCTTGTACCTCTCAAGACAACAATTGACTGTCCTTCAACATGGTATGATAACAAATATCCTTTTGTATTCAATTCAAATACTCAGGGAACAGTTTCGGTTAAAAACTCAGAAGGCAAATTCCTTATCAAAAATGACAAGGTTAAGCCTGACGTAGACTATAAGAAAGTCATCAAGATTGACAGCGGACTTAACGACCTCATCGTAACCTTCGACCCGGATGACAAATGGACTCCTGGTCCTAAGAAGGCTGTCGGACAGTGGAACCCTGAAATCCTCGACTATGAACAGGATTACAGACCGGTTTCATATACTCATTCAGTAACTTCAATGACATACAAGGGTGAGAAAAATACACTCTATGTAAGTCCTAACGGAAATGCTCTTGGTGACGGAACTAAGAATTCTCCTCTCGACATCATGACGGCAGTTCAGTTCTCAAAGCCTGGACAGACAATCGTTCTCCTCAAGGGAACTTACTATCCGACAAAGGGAATTGAAATTGAACGCGGAAACAGCGGAACTGCAAAACAGAGAAAAACACTTGTTTCAGAACCGGGAAGCCGTGCAATCATCAATTTCAGTCAGGCAAAGGTTACTGTAACTGCATTCAACATCTTTGGTGATTACTGGACAATTAAAAACATTGACATTACACGCTCTCCGGACGACGTAAAGGCTGTTCAGGTCGGCGGATGCTACAATGAACTCATGATGGTTGATACATACCTCAACGGTGATACTGGTATCCAGATTGCAGGACGTTCTGCAGAACTCCCGTCAAAATGGCCTCACCACAACCTTATTTACGGATGTGAATCATTCGGAAACTCTGACCCTGCACAGAACAATGCAGACGGATTTGCTTCAAAGCTTACTTCAGGCGAAGGAAACGTTTTCCGCAACTGTATTTCACATCACAACGTTGATGACGGATGGGACCTCTATGCAAAGGTTGAAACAGGACCTATCGGAGCCGTACTCCTCGACAACTGTATCACTTATGCAAACGGAACCAAACTCGACGGAACAGGAAAGGGTGACGGAAACGGATTTAAGATGGGTGGTGACGGTATTAATGTTCCTCACATCCTCCGCAACTCAATTTCATGGGGTAACGGTGTAAACGGCGTAACCTGTAACTCAAACCCTGGACTTATCCTTGACCGCGTAACGGTATTCGGAAACGGCGGATACAATATTGCACTCTACGGAAAGGGAGATGCAAAACAGTATCCTCGTACATTCAAGACAACAGGAATCATCTCACTCAACGGTGGTGCAGGTGATAACTACAGGGAACGCCCTGACCTGCTTGCAAAAGACACTTATTTCTACACTGGTGCAAAGGCAGTTAACTCAGAAGGAACTGTAATCGACAACAGCGTATTCGTAAGCGTTGATACAAACAAATACCAGAAGGGATACAAGGAAGACGGAAAGACATTCAACCGCATTCCTCGTAACGAAAACGGCGTATTTGATCTTGGTGACCTGTTCAAACTTTCTGACAAGGCACCAGCCGGAGCCGGAGCTGATTACAATCACTCCCGCTCAAACAGCAACGCTAAATAAGTTCATATGAAACTGTAAGCCCGAGCCTTAACAGGCCCGGGCTTTTTTGTTTATAATCTGTGTCTATGCGTGAAATCTGTTTTAAATGCCTGAGACCGAAAGACAACTGTTTCTGTAAATTCCTCAAGCCGTTTGATCCCGGAATAAAATTTGTATTCCTGATGCATCCAAAAGAGGCGAAGCGTCAGCGTACGGGTACGGGGCGGATTGCACATGCCGGACTGATTGATTCTGAAATCCTTGTCGGAATAGATTTTACAAAGAATGAGAGGCTGTGTTCCCTCCTTGCGGATGAAAAGTATTTCCCTGTTCTTCTTTATCCCGGTGAAGACGCATGGAATGCAGGAAAAGGAGGTTTTGCGCAGAAAATCGGAAACAGAAAACTTCTTGCCATTATCATTGATTCAACGTGGTTCTGTTCCAAAAAAATGATCAGGCTCAGTACGAATATCATGTCGCTTCCGAAACTTTCTTTTGCAGGATCATATTCTTCGATTTTTACGTTCAAGAAAGAGCCTAGCCCGGAATGTGTTTCAACCATAGAAACCTGCTACTATCTGATAAAGGAAATGCAGGAAAATCATATAGTTCCCGTGTCAGATGCTGAATGCCTTATGACTGCGTTCAAGGAAATGATTAAATTTCAGCTTCAGAAGGAAAATGACAGGATAGACGGAAAGCTTCCCAATTCGCATGCAACGGATTTTAAATACACTAAAAAGAAAATCATTCCCGAAATCCTTAATGCTGAATAACTTTGTGACCCTTGAATAAGTGGCCATAAAAACTATAAAATTGACCCGTATGAATAATTCAGAGTTAATAAAAGAATTTGTAGAGAATCGTATAATAATTGCGATGGAAAAGCTCATCGATGCAACTTCCATCGAAGAAATAAAGAAAGCTGCCGTAATTGTTGCCAGTGCATTCGGTTCAAGTTCGGAATTTGAGCCTGCCGTTAATACAATTGAGGCCGGAAAACGTCTGACAGAAAGCTTTAAAAAGAATCTTTCACTGCTGATTCAGAAAACATGGGTTGAGCAGGATGACGTTGCCCTTAAGGAACAGGTTTTGTACAAGCTTGATCAGTTCTGTGAGGCTGTTAATTCAAATAAATGGGCAGAAAACTTTAAGCTTTATCTTCAGATTCTGAACGATGCAATTTACCTGATGTTCGGAACCCTTTCAAAAACCGATGAATTTGACGAATATTCACTCAGAATCGATCCTGAGTTCGGAGTTTTCTGGTGGTTCATCGAAAATCTTCCACGCGAAAATGACTGGTCAGAAGACAAGAGCAAGGTTGTTCTCCTTCTCGGAATGTTCTTTCTGGCAAATTACTAACTTATCAGACTGGCTCCGGAAAAGGAGGTTCCAATGAATGTTTCTGAAATCTGCAGTTCACTCCGCGCAGGCAGTAATGAACTTGCCCTGCAGACTGCTGCCCAGAAAAATATCGCCCTCAGTTCTGTAATTAATTCCATTGAAAAAAATCGGGAAGCAATTCTATCTGCAAATGCGGAAGACGTTGCTGCAGCACGTGCAAAGGGAATGACTGAAAGTCTTGTCGAGAGGCTTGCCCTTGATGACAAAAAAATCAATTCAATTATAGATTCAATAAGGATAATCATTTCACAGACAGATCCCGTCGGAGAGGAAACGGCCGGATGGAAAACGCCGGGCGGCATGACCATAAGGCAGGTCCGCGTTCCGCTTGGAGTTGTGGCAATTATTTATGAAAGCCGCCCGAACGTTACGGCTGATGCTTTTGCGCTTGCCTATAAGAGCGGAAATGCAATTCTCCTCAGGGGTTCGTCATCGGCATTAAAATCCAACAGGGCAATTGTTGCTGCAATTAAGGAAGGCCTTGAAGCAGATGAAGCACAGGGATTTGGTGTAAGCAGTGCAATTGAACTTGCTCCGTGTGAAAGTCACGATGAAGTTCAGCAGATACTTACTGCGACGGGAGACGTTGATGTTGTTCTTCCGAGGGGCGGAGCAAAACTCATAAATATGGTTGTTGAGACGGCAAAGGTTCCTGTGATTCAGACAGGTGCAGGAGTGTGCCATCTTTATGTTGATGAAAGCGCAGACCTTGAAATGGCCGTTAATATTGCCTGGAATGCAAAGACCCAGCGCCCTGGAGCCTGCAATGCAATCGAGTGTATTCTCGTGAATGAAAGAATTGCAGATAAATTCCTTCCGGAGCTTGCAGGACATTTTGCTGATAAAGTTCACCTCAAATGCGACGAAAAATCTTTTGAAATACTTAAAAAATCAGAATCCGGAATAAAGAATGCAGAATTAGCCAGGGATGAAGATTTTGGATTTGAATTCCTGGATCTGATCTGCGCCGTTAAGGTTGTCACTGATGTGAACGAAGCAGTTTCTTACATCAATACCCACAATACGAAGCATTCAGAGTGCATCGTAACGGAAAACCGGGCAAATGCAAGGCTCTTCCAGGCAAAAATTGATGCCGCCTGTGTTTATGTAAACTGTTCAACCCGCTTTACTGACGGCGGTGAATTCGGATTCGGTGCGGAACTCGGCATTTCAACGCAGAAACTTCATGCACGCGGTCCAATGGGAATCAAGGCACTTACAACTACAAAATACCTTATTGACGGCGACGGACAGGTGAGATAAATGGACATGATTCTTTCATCCGTACCATACGGACTTCTGATCGGGATTCTTTCAACAGGAGTTTATATTTCTTATAAAATCATGAATATTCCTGACCTGACGGTAGACGGTTCATTTGCATTCGGTGCAGTCGTAAACGGAATCTGCTGTCTGTACGGTCATCCGCTCCTTGGACTTCTTCTGGGCTTTATGGCCGGCGGATTTGCAGGAATGCTCACGGGACTTATTCATACTAAATTCGGAGTCAGTGCAATTCTTTCCGGAGTTCTTGTTCAGACAGGACTTATTTCCGTGAACGTAATGATTCCGCTTACATCTTTTTTTGAAAAGGCAACTTCAAAATCTACTTCATTTGCAATCGTGCAGAATTTCGGCGGAGACACGGTTTTTTATTCCCTTGCGCGTCTGTTCGGAATTCACGGGGTTGATGCAAACAAGATTCTTGCCATAGTTGTGATGGTCGTTATGATTGCGCTCCTTATCGGAATACTGATGCTGTTCTTTTCAACCCAGCTCGGGATGTCAATTCGTGCTACCGGAAACAATGAAGAAATGGTCAAGGCAAGTTCAATCAATACAAAACTGAACAAGATAATTGCATTCTCGCTTGCAAACGGAATCGTCGGTCTTGCAGGCTCAGTTTACGTTCAGTACCTGCATTCATATTCTGAAGGCATCGGACTTGGAATGCTGGTTACGGCTCTTGCTTCAATTATAATCGGCGAAACCCTGTTCGGCAGCAGAAAGCTTCTCTGGGGTTTTATAATCGTAATTTCCGGTTCGCTGATTTACCGCGTAATCTATGCCTTTGCAATCAGAAACGGCGGCGCTAACGGAATCAAGCTCTTTTCTTCTGTAATTGTCGTTGCATTCATTGCCTTCAGTGTATTCAGGAAAAAAATTGCAGAAAAACGTGAAATTAACGGCGGGGACAATAAAAATGCTTGAAATAAAGAATCTCAGCGTAACGTTTAACAAAAATACTGCAATGGAAAAACGCGCCCTCAAAAACGTAAGCCTTACGGTTGAAGACGGTGACTTTGTAAGCGTAATCGGTTCAAACGGAGCCGGCAAGTCGACCCTGCTCAATGCAATTTTCGGGCTTACAAAGATTTCAGGCGGTTCAATTATTCTTGACGGTAAGGATATTACAAAGCTTCCAACTTATAAGAGGGCCAAAAAAATCGGAATCCTGTTTCAGAATCCGCTTCTCGGAACTGCTCCGGATATGACTATTGAAGAAAATCTTGTCCTGGCCAGTGCAAAGGTTAAGCACCGGCCGTTCAGCATTGCACTTACTGCAAAAAACCGGGCAAAACTCATAGAAGATTTAAAGACGCTCGACATAGGACTTGAAGACAGGCTCAGGACAAATGTAGGACTTCTTTCAGGCGGACAGAGACAGGCACTTAC
>DGTW01000148.1 GCA_002393835.1 Treponema sp. UBA4326 | reverse complement strand
CGGCAGAAAGAACGCTCATAACATTGCCTGTGGGATTTAAATTAAGCGGTTTTATGATATAAAGATAGTGAATGTCAAAATCTTCCATAATTCCGTCCATGAAAAGTTCCAGCTGGTCATATTTTTTGCTTCGTTCTTGTCTGGCAATGCAGTTGGCAAGGTCGGAATCATCAATTTGACGGTCAACATAGCGCAGGATGTCGGTGATATAGGCTTCGTAACGCTGGTAAAGAGAATGTTTGTAGTTGAAATAGCTTGAAAATCCCAGTATGAGGCACAAAATAGCAATAAAAACAAGACAGCCTATGGTTATGCTTCTGGCAAGAGGTCTGGCTAATTTTTGCTCTTCTTCCATCCGCCCTCCTAAATTCAATATTATTTAAATTATAGCACAATTTTTTGAAAAAAGAAAGAAAATATTGATGTAAGATTGATGCTATTTTGAAAAAAAAATGCTATAATTCCTTGCTTTCAAGAAAATGTCTAATAAAAAATCGGGGGCTCCCCTGCATTCGCAGGGTCAGGCTTTCCGAGCTTTCGCTAACGCTCCATTCCTACGCAAGCTTCGGAACGCCTTCGGCGGCTCTCCAATCCTTAGCCCGAAAATTCTCCGCTTTTTCTCAGCATGTATTTTTCTCTTTCTCCTTTTTTTTCTCTTCCTGCTTTTTTTCCCATATCCAGCCCTCACTTCCCTAAAAAACAGGAATGTTTCAACAAGGATTTACGATACAGGGGGTAAAATCTTGCAAATACTGCCTCTGGAAAATGGCTTGCGACGGGAATTTGTGCCACTGGAAGAAATTCCATCCTTCATTCAGGAAATTTTCATTGAATCTGAAGACAAAAAATTTTATGCTCACCATGGAATTGATTTTGCGGCCATCACCAGGGCATTTTTTCAGAACGCAAGCCAGGGAAGAACCGTAAGCGGAGCCTCAACTATAACGATGCAGCTTGCCAGAATCATCAGCCCCAGTCAGAAAAGAAATATATTTGTAAAAATAAGGGAAAGCATTGATGCTCTCCGCCTGGAAGCCCGCCTTTCAAAAAAGGAAATACTGGAGCTTTACCTGAACAACCTGCCCTTCGGCTTTAACACTGAGGGAGTAGCCAGCGCCGCAAGGAATTTTTTTTCAAAAGAAATCAAAAACCTGAATGAAGTTGAATCTGCCTGCCTTGCCGTAATTGTCCGCCGCCCTTCCCTCTACAATCCGCTCACAAATCCAGAAAACTGTGCGAGGGCAGCCTTCGAGCTTATGCAGGATTCAGGGCACTCACTGGAAGAATTTGAAAAAACGGCCAGGTCAGCTCATTCATTTCGCTATCCCTTTCACGCCCCCCATTTCGTGCGATACCTGTCAAATCTGGAAAATTCTCCTCTCAGAAAAAAAGCTGATCTCACCACCAGCCTTATTCTTGAAGTTCAGGAAAAAGCCGAAGACCTTCTCTCCACAGCCCTTGAACGCTATGCCGAAAACAGGCTTTCAAACGGGGCAATTTTAATTTGCGACACAAAAAGCGGTGAAATTCTTACCTGGCTAGGAAGCGGAGATTTTTTCGACAGGGAACATGACGGTCAGGTGGACGGAGTATTGTCTCTTCAGCAGCCGGGCTCAAGCATGAAGCCATTTTTATACGCCCTCGCCCTTGAATCAGGCTTTTCGCCAAATTCAATTTTGCCGGACATCCCCATGGAATTCGGCTTTGAAAAGCTCTATCTTCCCCAGAATTTCAACAATCGCTTTAACGGCCCTGTTCGACTCAGGGTTGCCCTTGCATCAAGCCTGAACATTCCAGCAGTTTACCTTTTAAACGAAATCGGCATTGAAAAATACAAAAAAAAACTCATGGAGATAGGATTTGCTTCACTGGAAAAAGCAGATCCGGGGCTTTCCCTGGCTTTGGGTGGAGCTGAGGTCTCGCTTTTTGAGATGGTTCAGGCCTTTTCCCTATTCGCAAGGGACGGTCTTTTCCGGCCACTTTATGGAATTAATGATGAAAAAATGCAAAAAAAGGCTGAGCTGCAAAAAAAATACAAAAAAGGCTCGTCAGGACATAAAGAAGTCCCGGTCTTTGACATGAACACAGCCCGCCTTATCTGCGACATTCTTTCGGACAAGGAAGAGAGAGCCTTGGGCTTCGGCTTTAGCCAGACTTTTACAACGCCATTTCCTGCCATGTTCAAGACGGGAACGGCAAACCAGTACCAGAACATCACGGCTCTCGCCTCCACCCCCCAATACACGGTCGGAGTCTGGATGGGCAATTTTAGCGGTGAAACAGTCATCGGAAAAACAGGAAGCTCTATTCCGGCAAAAATTGCCCGCGACCTCCTTCTTTTCCTCCAGGAAAACAAGGGAGAGCCATTTAAAAAGCCAGCCCAGTTCAAAAAGGAAAGAATCTGTTCCCTGTCAGGAAAACTTGCAGGCGAAAACTGCCCCGACACGGTAAAAGAATATATTGCAGTCAGTGGAAACGCAGATTCAAGAGCAAAATGCGACTGGCACACCAATAACGGAACGACCTACCCTGCCGAATACGCGACTTGGTTCCGGCTAAAAAACAGAAGCGGAATTGTAGGCGACAAAGGAAGCCCGCTTAAAATCATCTCGCCACGGAGGGGAAGCGTGTTTTACTACGACCAGTCAATCCGCCCAGACCAGCAAAAACTTGTCGTGGAAGCAAGTGGTGGAAGCGAAGAGACAGCAAGATTTTTTGTGGACGGAAGATTTTTTTGCGAAAGCAGAAGACCTTTCATCGCACAAGTGCCGATTGAGCGAGGGGAAGAAAAAATCTCCGTGCAATGCGGAAACGAAAGCACGGAGATTGAAATCACGGTGAAGTGAATCTCTCCTACTTTCTCAAATACTTAGTAGCCCGACCATTTCCAATAGTTGTGATTATTCCGCTTTTTACCATCTTTCCTAAAACTGCTTCTACAGTTGTAGGACTAATATCAGGCAAAAGCTTACAAATCTCTGCCTTAGAAATTGGTAATAAAGAATTTAAAAAGAATAGTCAAATTTGTGCATATTGTTTTCCTTATCTGCATATAAAATATAAAACTATATGCAGATAAAAACAAGCTATGTGCATATAAAAACTGAAAATATATGCAGGAAAAGAATTACTTTTTGTGGAAATGTTCTTTCTGCCGTCCGCTCTTTGAGATATTCATCGCGCCATGATTCTTTGTATTCAATTAACTGGAATTCGGACATTAGCTTTCTTCCTTCAAAACAGACTTCCCATCTTCCAAAAACTTATCAAAATCACTCTTGTAGC
>DGTW01000252.1 GCA_002393835.1 Treponema sp. UBA4326 | reverse complement strand
CCTCAAGCCTGTAAAGGTTCCCGGGCCCGAAGTGAGTGCAAGGTAATCAAGGTCTTCTGGTTTGAGGGAGAGTTCGTTAAGTACAGTCTGGATTCCCGGAAGAATCTTCTGGGCCTGGCGCATGTTTATGTCAAGGACAAGACTTGCCTTTTCATTGTCTTTCTTTGCAGCTATGGTAAGGCAGTTTCTTGCAGAATCTATTACGAGTGCGTTCATTGTATTTCTCCATACGGCCAGTTTTGAAGCGTTATATCGCGTCCTGAGCCTGATTCTTCAGGTTTGAGCGAAAGTATTATGGTTTTTTTGGGTAACTGGTTCATGATTTTTTCGCTCCATTCAATGAGCGTTACTCCGTTACCGTAAATCATGTCTTCTGTTCCAAGGTTGATGAAATCTTCTTCACCGTCAAGCCTGTATACGTCCATGTGGTAGAGGGGAAGTTTCCCTTCGTATTCAGAAATGAGGCAGAAAGTAGGGCTTGTAATGTTTTCTGTTACGCCGAGGGCTCTGGCAATGCCTTTTGTTATGGTTGTTTTTCCGGCACCTAATGTTCCCTGAAGTGCTATAACGTCTCCGCCTTTAAGATATGAACCGATTCTTTCACCGTATGAAACGGTTTCTTCAGCGGATGCAGAATGAAATGTGATTGTCATGTCGGAAGTGAACCTTCGTTGTCTTTTATGAGTATGAATTCCTTGAGTGCTTTGGTGACAGGCAGAAGAGGGTAATCAAAGTCAATTCCGTTCGGGTAATCTACATAAATATCTTTGTTTCCCAGAGGACCAACTTCGATTGTAAATGTCACCTTAACTTTTGCCTGTTTGTTAAGGAATTCGAGAACCGCGATTGCTGAGTAAGTCCTTCGGTAATAGATGTATGTATCATCACCGCGAAGGTCTTCAAAATTTGTTACTTTCATCTGCTTCTAATATATTATCGTCTATTAATATTATCGTCAAATAACTGCATTTTCATAACCACAGGCAAGCTCATAGATACGGTTTACGACATCGTTAGCAATATCAATGAATTTGATGTGAAGCACAAAAATATTATCACGACGCTTTGTAGTTCTAAGTATAACACCAATTGCGCTGTCTATCTTGTTTTTATTGAATTTTCCTTCAATATAGATATTTTGTTCGGCTTTTATCGGTAAATTCGTCTCAAGACGGCATCCTCCGGCTGATACATCGACCAGCATTGCCTCGTAACGCTTTTCATTCGGCCTGTAAACCGTTTTATTTTTAACGGCAGCAGAAACAACTGATGCGAATTTGCATTTATCGTTGATGTCGATACGGTCGCTGGCACGTTTCTGGAGAGGGAAAAGTTTTTCAGAATTCGTAACGATAAGCCACGGAAGCCCCATCTTTCCTTCCTGATAGCGCACGATTCTTGTTTCAATATTGTAAGGAGTTCCATACTTTGAAATGAATACGAAGCTTACTTTGTCGAGGGATTTTGGTTTTTCGTTGTTGGCAAGCATCTTTTCTGAAATTTCAAGCGCCATTCCGTCCTGGGTAAATTCTTTCAGAATGAGGATGTAATGAATACCTTTGTCTGCCGTGTATGTAAATTTTGTTCCCGGTTCAAGGGCACGGGAATTTTTAATAGGAATCTCTTCTGAGAAGGTGTTTAGACATTTCTGTCTGGTAAGGAAGAAAGATGTAAGTTTGTTTACGTTTCCTGATTCCTTGATTTTTGAGTAGGTTTCCCTTAAAAGTGCATCAAAAGCCGGAAAGTCCCTCAGAAGGAAGCGTATGTTCGGAGTTCTGTGGTTGTGGATCATTTCTGAAAGAATCTTGCGTTCGTCATCAGAAAGCTTGGCTTTAGTTGCTGCATCCTTAAGGTCTGCAAGTGAAGTGGGCTTGTTTTTCTGCTTTTCAATATATGCCGGAGAGTTTTTATAGTCCTTGAGGAATTTTGAGAAAAACCATACGACGCCGATTACTGCACCTGTGAACACAAGAATAATGATTACATAGGCAAAGTGATCCATGAGCCAGGCACGGCCCTGAGTAGCGTCTCCTGTTCCTGCACCGATATCAAGAAAAAAACTCCGCATAATATGCCCCGCTTTTTAAAACTCCAGTGCTTTTGCCAGTTCTGTCAGTCTCGGACTGATTTCGTATTCAGCCAGATCGCCGATCATTACGGTATCTTTTGATTCAATGGCCTTTTCAAAATCAGATAAAACCGGCTGAAATTCCTGGAAAAACTGATTTATAGGTTTTTCGTTAATTTTAATTTTAACATAAATATCCGGAAAAAGCGCAGAAAGTGTTGATGCATTGCAGATTTCATCGATAAGGTCTGCAAGGGATGCGATTATAGCGTTTGCCTCTGCATCTTTTCCGCCCTGGAATTTAACTGCAATCTGTGAAAGCTGGGCGGCGATTTTTCCTGCTTTTTCGGCTGATGACTTGAATGAAGTGATGATGTCAGATTTTGAAATGACTGCAAGTTCAAGTTTTGTATTATCATCAAGAGGAGTTTTTGCCGTTTCCTCAAATTCGTTTGCAGAGACAAGATGTCCGTTCAGGACGATGCTGACGGTAGTTGCCTCGTTTCTTGCACATTCTTCTTCAAATGACTTGAGGACGTCACCGACTGTCTGTTCGTTTTCGAGAGTAATGTCTACTTTGTTTCCGTTGATAAATAATTCCACAAATAACCTCTTATATTATTTTACTGCTGTTTTCCCTGATTTGCAAAATTTGAAATCGTATTTGACTGGGAATTCAGGCTGTTAAGCGTTCCTTCCATCTGTCCGTATTTGTTCCTGAGCTGGGCTTCTTTTTGTGCCAGCTGGTTTTCAAGTTTCTGGACTTTTCCCTGTGAAGCCTTTATGCGGGTATCGAGCTGACTGTTTTTGTTGGCGATTATGCCGCCGCTCTGAACCCATGAAGTAAGCTGCTTGTCCAGCGTGTAGGCAATTCCTGTGTCGATGATAAGGTCGCCGTCTGAATCGTAGCCGAATATGTTCTTGATTTCGTCGAGGCTTGAATCAAGGCTTGAATCGAGTTTCTTTTCGTCTATTTCAAGATAACCCCTGAGCTGGGACGGATTGTATCCGCCTGCTGAGCCTGCTGCCTTTGATGAAATGCCTATCTGGGCAAGTTGGGTAATCGTTGCGTTTTCTGACCAGCGGTAGATTGCCGATACAGCCTGCCTCATTGAAGTCTTTGAATTTGTAATTGAA
>DGTW01000300.1 GCA_002393835.1 Treponema sp. UBA4326 | reverse complement strand
GTTCGCATGATTCCTTTTTAGAATAGGAGATGCCCTGCAAAGATGCAGGGATTAAGCAAAGAGAGAATTTTGCGAAATTCCCTTTAATACGTATAATCTGTGTCAAATCTGTGGATAAAATAAATAAGGAGAGTTATATGCATTTATCCGAATTAAACAATTCCATTTCGACTCTCCCGGGAATTGGCCCCAGTAAACAGGCGCTTTTTGCCCGCCTTAACATATTCACTATTTCCGATTTGCTTCAGTTTTACCCCCGTGATTACGAAGACCGCACTCAAAAGTCCACAATAGCCCAGTCCATTCAGAATCAGACGGGCAAGGTTCACACGATTGTTCAGGTTGTCGGCCATGAATGGTTCGGTTACGGACGAATGAAGACGCTCAAACTGATTTGCACTGACGGCAGCGGAATGGTGGAGCTTGTGGCCTTCAACAGACCGTTTATGGAAAAAACTCACCCGGTCGGACAAATTGCGGCCCTTACGGCAAAATGTGACTTAAAATACGGAAAATACCAGTCAACTTCATTTGAAATTGAAAAAATTGCTGATGGGGGCGAGCTTGCGGCTTTTTCGGGGCTTGAAGTGCCAAACAGCCAGGTTTTCCCGATTTATCCCCTCACGGAAGGCCTTACGAACAAGATTCTTAGCAAGGCAATCAAGGCGGCTTTTAAACAGTTTTCTCTGGGAATGGAAAATGACCTGCCTCCTGAGCTTATCGAGCGGAGACATTTGCTTTCCAAAAAAGAAGCTCTCCGTGCAATTCACTTTCCTAAAAGTCTGAGCGAGGCTATAGGCGGAAGAAACAGCCTTGTTTTTGAGGAATTGTTTTTCTTTCAGAAAACGCTGGCTGAGCGTGCTCTGGCACACAGGGGAAAGTTACCCAAAATAGAGCTTGATTCTTCACAAAACGAGCAAAAGCAAGTCAGCGAGGAAGAATTTGCCGCAAATCTCTCCACAAGACAGAAAAATCTTCTTGCCCGCCTGCCATATAAGCTCACTGCCGACCAAATGACAGTAATAGCCCTTATGAACGAAGACATTGACCGTAACTACGGCTTTGGCTGGGAAGGCTCAGACAACCTGAACTTTGCCGGCGGGGATTTTAAGGGGCACGGTTCAGGCATAGCCTTCACCGAGACTCGCTCAAAACCTGTCTCACAGGTTTTGTCGGCTGCCGCCGCCGCTCCCTACCCCTTAGGCGATGGGGTAGCGACCAACGAAGTGGGCGCGAAGGGGAAGGCTTTCCCCTTTCCACGATTTTCCATGCGTACCCTTCTTCAGGGGGATGTCGGCTCTGGAAAAACCCTGGTTTCATTTTTTGCCTCTCTTCGGGTAATCGACTATGGTGGACAGGTTGCCTTAATGGCACCGACTGAGCTTTTAGCCAGACAGCACGCTGAAAATGCCGCAAGACAGCTGGAAGCCCTGAATGTGAGCGTGGCCTACCTTACCGGAAATATTAAGACTAAGGGCAGGGACAATCTTCTTTCGGCCCTCAAAAACGGCGACATCAATCTTGTAATAGGTACTCATGCCCTTTTTTCAAAAAATGTGCAGTATCACGACCTGGCTCTGGCCATAATTGACGAGCAGCACCGATTTGGCGTAATGCAGCGCTCTGCAATCCTGGATAAAGGCCGCACTTCTGTTCTTGCCACGGACAAATTTGCCCAGCCTCCTTTCCGTGAGCCAAATCTTCTTATGATGAGCGCTACTCCAATCCCCCAGACTCTTGCCCTCACGGTTTTCGGAGACCTTGATGTGCGCACTATCCGCACCATGCCTCAGGGGCGAAAACCCGTGATTACCCATCTTTCCAGGGCTGGAAACGAGCGCAATGCCTACGAAGCCGTCAGACGTGAATTAAATGCCGGGCACCAGGCCTATTTCGTTTATCCGGCCATAGAAAGCAACATGGATTTTGGGCAGGGTGAATTTGGCAGCGACAATTTCGGAAGGCAAAAGTCTCCCCTAAAGTCAGCCGAAGAAAGCTTCGAATTTTTGCAGAAAGAGGTTTACCCAAATTTCAAGTGCGCGCTAATTCATTCAAAGGTGGATGAGGAAGAGCAAAACCGAATCCTGGAAGATTTTCGTGACAATAAAATACAGGTTCTTGTGGCAACGACGGTCGTTGAAGTCGGCGTCGATGTGCCAAATGCTACCTGCATGGTAATCGAGCAGGCCGACCGCTTTGGTCTTGCAGCCCTGCATCAGCTGAGGGGGCGGGTAGGCCGAGGAAACTCCCAGTCATATTGCTTTTTGATTTACCGAGCCAACATAACGGAAAATGGAATAGAGCGAATGAAAGCCCTGCATGAAACTACAGACGGCTTTAAAATCGCCGAAGAAGACCTTCGCCTTCGTGGCCCCGGAGAAATCACAGGCACTGCCCAAAGCGGCGAACTAGCCTTTAAAATAGCAAATCTGGCCCGGGACGAAAAAATCATGCTGGAAGCAAGAAAAGAAGCTTTCTCTATGATAAGGCAGGAAAACGATTCAAAAACCTTGTGATTTACGCAACATAAGCTTCAAGTCGTCTTCGTCTTGAAGGTGACTGTAATGTCTGAACTGCGCTTTTTTCAATCTGGCGGATTCTTTCTTTTGTAAGACCACACTCATCGCCGATTTCCTTGAGGGACATTGGCTTGTAGCCGCTGAGACCGTAACGCATACGAAGGACACGCTCTGCCTTTGGCTTGAGAGTTTTAAGTGCTCCGTCCACATCCTGCTTGAGGGCGCTGGTAAGGGCTTCCTGCTCTGGTGTCGGGTTGATTTCGTCACGGAAGGTGTCGCCGAATACGGCACCGCCGTTTTCTGCATCAATCGGAGCATCCAGGCTAATCATATCCCGGTTGAAGTTGAGCAAGTCACGAACATAGCTTGTCTTCATGCCCAAAATCTTGGCAATTTCCCGAGTCTGCTCTTCTTCTGCCTTATCGCCTTCCACGAGGCTGCGGGCTTTTTCAATCTGGTAAAGCTCATTGACTTTGTTTGAAGGAAGTCGGATTGCACGGCTTCGGTCACTCAGGGCCTTCTGAATGCTCTGACGGATCCACCAGACTGCATAAGAAATGAATTTGTATCCTTTTGACACATCAAAGTGGTCAACTGCCGCCATGAGACCGATGTTTCCCTCGCTGATTAAGTCCATCAGTTCAAAGCCACGGTTCTGGTAGGTCTTTGCAATGGCAACAACAAAGCGGAGATTTGCGTTTACGAGCTTGTTTTTTGCAGCCTTAGAGCCAGCGGCGGCCTTTATAGCCAGTTCTTTTTCTTCTTCCCCAGTCAAAAGTGGGATTCTGTTCAAATCTTTCAAGTAAGCGTCCATTGTTTCGTCATTGTATTTCATCGCCGTCTCCTGTAAAAATTGACTGTTTACGAGATAAATATAGCAATTTTCGTGCCAAGAATTTGAAAATTTAATGTAAAAAGTGAAAAAAAGAGACTTTTAGGGCGTTGCCGCCGCTACTTCACTTCGTTTCGTACGCAGCGGCCGGGCTATCCAGGGTTCCGCTGACGCTTCATTCCTTCGCTTCGCTCGTCGCTTCGCTCTTCGCTTCGCTACGGAACGGCTTTCGCCGCCCTTACTATCCCTAACGCTCTAGCTTTTCTGTGTCAAAATGATACATGACCATTTTTGTGATTCACTTTTGCATCATTTTGACTCACTTTTTAATCTTGTGGCTTATTGTAAAACTCTTCTTACAGTCTTATAATGTCCCCATGATTAAACTTATAGCATTTTTAGGAAACTACGGCGAGGAGTATAAAAATTCAAGGCACAATGTCGCCTGGCAGTTTGCAGGTCAGCTTCCTTTTTACAATAAATTTTACTTTCAGAACAAATTCAAGGGCGATTATGCTGTGGTCGAGACACGCACCTTAGCCGAATGGATGGGGGAGACTGGCGTTTACACAACAAAAGACGGTGGCTCACCAAGAGTCCCCGAAGAAGCTCCCGATAAAATCTACTTTTTAAAGCCCCTTACCTACATGAATTTGAGCGGGGAATCAATCGGCGAGCTGGCTCGTTTTTTTAAAATCAACAATGATGAAATTCTCGTTGTCCATGATGAACTGGAGCTTCCGATTGGAACGGTCAGCCTCAAATGGAGCGGTGGGCTTGGCGGTCACAATGGGCTTCGCTCAACCAAGGCAGTCCTTGGCACGGCAGATTTCTGGCGGCTTCGTTTTGGAATTTCCAAGCCTGCGAATGTCAATATCGCCGATTATGTGCTTTCAAACTTTACCGCAGACGAGCGAATAATCCTTGCTCAGGAATTTGCCCCTACAAACGAAATGTTCTGCAAGCTTTTGCTTTCCACAGACCCAAACAGAATCCTTCAGGGCTGGAGCAAAAAGAAAATCGTGGAAAATATATAATATTTGTGGTATAATCAACTATTAAATATGAAAGAAAACGCATTTGCACATTTTTTTGAAATAGTCAAGGCTATTCGCAAGGGCTGCCCCTGGGACAAGGAACAGACGCCTCTTTCTCTCCGCAGCACTTTTTTTGAAGAAACTTGCGAGGCTATCGATGCAATTTCTCAGGAAGATCCCGCTCATGTCAAAGAAGAACTTGGCGATGTGCTTCTCAATGTCATTTTAATCGCCTATCTTTTTGAAGAAAAAGGTCTCTTTACCGTCGAAGAGACGATAAATGCCATTGCGGACAAGCTCGTTCGACGGCATCCCCATGTTTTTGCCCAGAGTGAGGGCAAGTCTCAGGCCACGGAAGATGTATCTGATAATCCCGAAAAAGTTACCAGCCAGTGGGAGCGTATCAAAGAAAATGTGGAAGGCCGCAAGTCTGAATCCATCATCGATTCAGTTCCCGAGAATTTCCCGCCAATACTAAAAGCCTATAAGGAGCTAAAAAAAGCGTCAAAGGCAGGTTTTGACTGGGGCTCTCTTTCAGAAGTCAAAATGAAGTTTTGCGAGGAACTTGCCGAAATGCAGGACGCTTTCATTGATGTGGAGCGTCTTAACGATTACGACGGCAAACACCCCCTTTCTGTCACGAATATGACCGAGGAGCAAAAGAAGGCTCAGCTTCACCTGGAGGAAGAATTCGGCGATTCCCTTCACTGCCTTATAAATTACGGCCGCTGGCTGGGTATAGACCCGTCTGTCGCCCTCCGCAAAACCATGAACAAATTTGAGTCCCGCTTCCACTATATCGAAGAAAAAATGAAGGAACAGGGCATTCCCTTTGACCATGCTCATCACCGGGACATGATGGAATTTTGGGCGGCCGCAAAAAAAATCTGGTAAGCGCTCCCGCAGAATGTGGGTAAACGGCAATTTACTTTTTGATTTGATTTAGGTATATTTATAATATGAGAATTTTTAACGACAACGATGAAGAAAAAAAGTCTGAGCAGAAGGAAGATTCACTCTCAGAGAAATTTTTGAAAACCCGCCAGATTATTTTGAGCGGTGAGATTAACGAAGAAAATACTGCAAAAGTTATCAAGCAGCTTCTTTTGCTCGAAGCAGACAGCGACAAGCCGATTTACATTTACATCGATTCACCCGGAGGCTCAATCGATTCAGGTTTCGGCATTTACGACATGATTCGCTTTATCAACGCTCCTGTTTACACAATCGGCACAGGCCTTATCGCCAGCATGGGCTCAATCATCCTGCTTGCAGTGCCAAAAGAGCGTCGTTTTGCCCTTCCCAACAGCCACTACCTCATTCACCAGCCATTGATTGGCGGCGTTGCCCGTGGTGTCGCTACCGATTTGGAGATTCAGGCCGAGGAAATCGCAAAATCAAAAAAGAAGCTCATTAAGCTCATCGCCGAAGAGACTGGCAAGAGCGAGGCTCAGGTCGAAAAAGACTGTGACCGTGACCACTGGCTTACTGCCGAAGAGGCCCTTGAATACGGCCTTGTAAGCAAGATTCTTTCAAAAAGGTCTGATTTGTCGGCATAAATTCGTTTTAGAGTCAAAAATATGACATTTGAATTAACGAAATCACTTATCGAAGACATAATTTTCTCCATGGAAGATCAAGATGGAGAATTTGCCCTAGATGCAAGCCAAGGCTGTGTGATTTCCCTTGATTCAATGCTTCAGTCAGAAATTGAAGAGCTGGACGAAAACGATTCTTTGTATTCTTTGCCGTTGTGGACTTCAAATGACGGCTTTGAGATTATGGAAGACTTTGCTGAAAGCGTGCGGATTCCCAAAGTCCGCTCTGAACTTGAGCAGGTTCTTTCAAATGGCAGGGGGGTGTTCAGGAATTATAAAAACCTTTTGAATAAGTACCCGCATATCGAAAAACAGTTTCACACTTTCAAAGAAAAGAAAATGCGGGCTGTTGTTTTGGACTGGTACAATTCGCTCCGTGAGTCTTGGGGACTAGAAAAGCTGAATCAGGATTTTGATGATTATGATGACCTTATTCAGCAGGATTTTGAATTTATCCCATACAATCAGACGAAGGACTATGATTGTATCCTTGCGGAAGCAAAAAGAATAGCAGAAGAAATAAAAGAAGATTTTACAGGCGAGGCAGCCAAGGCGATTGCCCATTTTTGGCTTCGACGTTTTGAATTAGAGTCTGGTGATTCTAAGCAGCTTCCTTTTTTGGGAATTGTCGCCCGCACTACGGCAGAAGATTTCGCAGGCCTTCTTTTGTTTTCAGATTGCTCGTCCTTTGCAAAAAAAGTCGTGGCTCTCACGGCAATTTTTGTCAATCAGAATTTCCGGGGCCTAGGAATTGCCAGAGAGCTTTTTTCACGCGGTATTTCCTACTTAAAAAGTTCAGGAATTCAGAGCATTATTATTGCTGATTCAGCGCTCCCAGATTTTTTAGAGCCTTTAATTGCCCGTTGTGGTTTTGAAAAAAAAGGCTCATTTTATGTGCTAGAAAAGGCAGACATTTAAAATTACGCCAGTTTTAAAAGGAGATTTTATTATGGCATTCAGACGCAATTTCAGAAGAAATTTCAGACAGAACAGAGAAATTGACCTTGATCAGGCAGCAAACTATCTCAAAGACCTTGTTACAAAAGTAAAAGCTAATCCTGATGAGCTTGAGGCACTTAAAAAGGTCTTCAAAAAGAATGTTCCTCTTACTATGCGTTCTTATGTAGCCGCCTATCTTTTGCGCAATGCAGGCGGAGCTATCTTCCGTTTCAACAAATTCAATGACCGCGAAGATTTCCATTCTAACCGTGAGGAACGATTTAACCGCTACGAAAGAAACGAATCTGCTTCAGAGGATTCTTCATCTTCAGCTCCTGCTGAGCCAAGAGAGCGATTCACACGAGTTCAGATTCCTGCAGAAAATGCAGAGGTTGTATTCGTAAGCATCGGCCGCAACCGCCGTGTTTTCCCTCGCGACCTTGTTGGCCTCTTTATCAGTGTTGCCGGAATCGAAAAAGAGCGAATCGGTGACATCCGTGTTCTCGCTAACTACTCATTCGTCCAGCTTTTCAAAGAAGACGCAGAAAAGGCAATTTCAGCCTTGAACGGCCATGTTTACCGAGGACGAGCTTTGAGCGTAAGCTACTCAAAACAGCGTGATGAAGGCGACTATGCTGATTCAGAAGAAGAGACAGCAGAAAACTACGAGAACAACGAGCCGGTTCCAAATGTATCAAATGAATCTGCTCCAATCGTTGACAGCTACACTTCTAGCAACAACGACACTTTGGCTGAGCAGGCTGCCTTTGCAAAGGCTCAGGCTGAGATGACAGACGAGGAGATTCTCGCAGCACGTGCTCCACGCTCTTCATCATCAGAAGATTTGTAATTAAATTGTCCGGGACAGGCTGCTTTTTGCAGGCTTTTTGCTCCCGGATTTTTACGGAGAATGAATGAACCTTCACCTTTTGCACACTGGGCCGCTTTCGGTCAACACTTATATCGTTCCTCTTTGCGGGAACAAGGTATTTGTTCTTGACCCTGCCGACTGTCCTTTTTCAGGGGATGAAGGTTCCGTTTTTTCTTTTCTTGCTTCAAAAAAAATGGAGCCTGTGGCCGTAATTTTGACCCACGGCCATTTTGACCATGTTTCAGGCTTGCCTTCGCTAAAAAAGGCTTTTCCTTCTCTTCCAATTATCATTCACGAAAACGATTCAGCTATGATTGGCCCTGATTCTTCCCTGTTGCAGGGAAAGGCCCTTTCTCAAATGGGCTTTGACGAATTCCTTCCTTTTGTAAGCTCTCTTCCCAAGGCAGATTTTTTCCTGAAAGACAAAAAAACGCTGGCTCAAATATTTGAGTCATGCAATTTGTCGGGCGACCTTATTGCTGCCCTTTCTGAATGGGAAGTTCTTCATACGCCGGGGCACACTCAGGGATCCTGCTGCCTTTACAATGAAAGGGAGCGTACTTTACTTTCCGGGGATACGATTTTTTATCATTCCTGGGGCAGAACCGACTTAATCGGCGGAAACGAAGCTCAAATCCATCAGAGTCTTTTGAAGGTCTTTGAGTATTGCGATGAAGAGAGCAGGGTATATTCCGGCCACGATGACGGAGCTTTTTTACTTGGAGAAAATTTCTAAAAGAGTTTTATTTCGCCCCGGGGTGTGGGCATTTCTTCAAAGTTGTATTCACCGAATCTGTTCTGAATGATTTTGTAATAGTGGCAGACATTTTTTTCTTCCATACGATGAACATCGACTATGGCAAATGTGTTGGGCATTCCGCCCCGGGCTTGGGCACAGCTTCCTGGATTCAAAATACCCAAAAAATCGTTCCGACCATTCCTAGTCACATGGCTTCGCAGTGAATTCGGCACATGAGTGTGGCCGTACCAGGCTAAATCCATTCCCCGGCTGATTGCTTCGTTTCTTAAATCTTTGTTTCCGTAATAGACATTGTAGCGGTGACCGTGGGTTAGAAAGAGTTTTTTGCCCGCAATTTCTATTTCCTGAAATTCGGGTACCGTTATGGGGATTCTTTTGTCTGTGAAAATCGTTGTGGTGGAGTTGTCGCCGTTTCCTCTGACGAAATAGACTACAGGCGGAAAGACTTTTCCGAATTCGGGGTCAAAAAAAGCGTTTTCAAGGTTTTCAACCAAATCCAGAATGCCGTCTCCGCAAAAGCAGATAAGGTCGCACTGCCCGCCGAATTCAGAAATTATGGCCTGCATTACCCTGGGATTTCCGTGAGAGTCAGAAATCACGAGGGCTTTTGCCAGCTCCTTCTTTGCAAGAGAAAAAACGTCTTTCTTTGAGCCAATCGCTAAATTTTCCTGCTGCGTGATTTCTATCATTTCCCTGGATTTTTACTCGAATATGAAGTGATTTATTGACTGTAAACCGCTTTCCCCATCAACATAGTGAATGACAGTTCTGTTTTTATCAAGAAGTTTCTGGACAAAGGTCTTGAGGTTTGCGTCAGCTTTTAATGGCTCTCTCAGCTCAATCATTTCTGAAATTGAGTTCGTGAGAATTTGGCTGGCATCAAAATCTGGAATGAAATCCGTTACTTCGCCGTCGATTGTGTTTGTCTTGTGGGCGTAGTCGAGAACAAAGTCGGATGTAGACTCAGAGCCGAGGACATCGTCCTGAGAGAAGAAGGTGAATATAGGATAAGGAATTTTGCCACCCTCTGCCTTGTCTTGAATTTTTGAGAGGGCAATATGAAGACCGTCCGGTGCGCCAAGAATTATCATGCCGGCCAGATTTTTTCCTTCGATTCGGTCTGCAAGTGAACTGATTCGCTCTTTGCCTGCAACCATGAAGTCAGCCGGGTAGACGAGGACAGAAAGAAGAGCCGGCTTATCTTCGGTTTCAATTCCAAAGTTTTCGTCGAGAGTCTTGGTGATTTTAGTGATGCTTTCCACATCATTGTAGCCATAGCCTAAAACTACGACGATATTTTTTCCTTCGATGTAGGCTTTTGTTTCAGCAGAGAGCTTTTTGAGCTTTAGCGGGCTTGAATCTGAATCTGACTGCTCAAGTGAATTTTCTGCCGTTAGTTTTCTGTCGTTTTTACAAGCCAGGGCGAAAATTGCAAAAAAGGCCAAAAATGTAAGGAGCGCTGTTTTGAGAAGCCCTTTTGAAAAACTTTTATAACTGAAAAAAAATCTTAACATGCTCTGATTTTATCAAATATGAATGATTTGCAAAAGTAAAAAGAGAAAAAAAAGCAGTCCCCCGAAAAAATTAAGGGACCGCATGTATGAGTTTTTTGTTACTCTGGATCGAAGCCGATGGTGACTATGGCCGAACCGTATCCTTCTCGCTGAGATTTTCCGCTTGTCAGAATGATGCCAGAGCCGCTTTCTGTATCGGCGGCAGTTTTTGTTCCTTCGCCGATTGAATTTGACTCATTCTGGGCTGACTGAGAAGGGGTCGTCAGGCTTGGTGAATTTGTGCTTGCGCTTGCAACTTCGCCCTGAGCTACAGTTATTGCATTTGAAGGAGCGAATTCTGAGATATCTCCAGGCTCGGTTCCAAGTTTTTCCTGAGCTGTGTTTGCTGTTGCGTCTTCAGTAGCGGCAACTTCTTCTTTTGCAGCCTCTTCCTTGTTTTCCTCAGCGTTTTCTTCTATTGCTTTGAGAATTGCATCAAGGATACGCTCGCTCTGCCTTGTGTTTTTCCAGAAGGCGACGAAGCCGGAATTTGTTCGAAGAGCTGTTCTTCGGAATCTTGTGGTGAAAGTGAAGTTTGTACCTCGGACAGAAGCCGTTGCTACCGGTGAGCGTACGGTAAAACCGACTCGGCGGTCTGCTGTTTTTTGCACGTTTGATTTGAGTGAGCCTGTTGCAAGCCTAATGGCTGTTTCGTCCTTGCCGCTTGCACCCTTGATTCCTTCCCGCTCTGCAAGAGTCTGGATAGTCAGACGAGAAAGCGGAGCTACTGTTACGGTAGATTCCTTGATTTTGAGAACAAGCTCTGATTTGAAACCTGTCTGGATTTCCGTGCCCTGATCGATGCTGTCTCCAACTTTGAGGGCAGACCAGATGCCGCCACTTTTCATTTCTGCCTTTCCTTTAGCAGATACGACTGTAGCCTGCATTGCAAATGAAGAGAAGGCAAAAGCTGACATAACAAGTGTAAGAATAAGTTTTTTCATGTAAAACCTCCTTATTGCCTAGAATGCGATAGCCGCATTTATTTTGAGCTGTGTTTTAGATTTGCCGATTGACTCAGCAAAATCGTCTTTTCCTATGTAGTGGCTGAAATTGATTCCCAGTGAGACATCGCTGACTGCCTGATAGTTCAAGCCCAGAAGGTACTGGATGCCTGCGTATTTGATGTCTTCGATTGCGTCAAATACAAGGTCTCCGCCTGCAAGGAATACAAGATTTGAAAGCGGTTTGATTGTGGCAGAAAGACCAGTTTTTAAGAGAGAAGAGTATTCTGTGTCTTTCGTAGAATTGATGGCTGTACCGCTTGTAAAGCCCGAGAATCTGTCGAAACTTCCCTGTTTGCCTGAGGCATAGAGTCCGTTGAGTGAAAGTGACATGGACTTGAAATTCGGGTAAAACAAAATTGCGCCCTGAGTGAGGTTGCCTGTTTTTGTGTCGCCGCCGTCATAAGAGGCAAAACCGAATGTTGATGATAGGCTGTAGAAAATCGGGGAGACGATTGGACCGTTGAGGGCTGCAGTCGCATAGAACCTGTTGAATTTTGTTGATTCAAGGGAAAGAGCACCGAAGCCTTCGAGAGAAATTGTCTGGCTTGCAAAGATATGGGGAAGTGAGAAAGTGACGGCTCCAATCGCATATTTGTTTGCAAGGACATAGAGATTTTTTTCTTTGTCGATGAGATTGACTTCGTCTTTTTTGTGTTCTTTTTCTTCGAGAATTGTGACATTCTTTGCGTTTAGAAGGCCTGTGAAAGCCGCAAATGCGGAAATTTCTACTCCCGAGAAAGTTGCGCTGAGTTTTGCACCGTCTCCGTTCTGGGCATAAATGATTCCTGTTAAATCGTTGTTAAAGAAACGACCTGCCGAGAAGATAATGCTTCCTGAATCGAGCTCCTTGTGAAGGACGAGCTTGAAAAGGTTTACATCCAGGGCCAGCTTGAATTTCTGGTCTGAATTTACAACCGTGTCATCGTATTCCGTGCGGAAGGCACCCTCACCCGTGAAGTAGCTTTTTCCGTCTTCGTTGAGGGGGGTGCGGAACCAAAGGTTGATGCCGTTCTTTTGAGTGAGCTTTAGTGAATTGCTTTCGTCTGTATTTGCTAATTTTGTGTCGTTGGAAATGAGACCGCCTGTTTCAACTGCGAACAGAAGGCTTGCTGCTGACAAAATTGCGGCCGAACTGATTATTTTTTTGAATGAAAGTTTCATTATTCGTTTCCTCCTACAATTTCGAGACATGAGCTGAACAAGTCCAGGGACTCACGGCCAGAAATGGTCATTGAAGGATCTGTTTCTACAGGAAGAATTCCCCGGGCCTTTAATTCTTTGAAAGCATAGCGGGGTGAAGGGAAAAGCGTGTAGAAAAGGCCGCCTTTGATTCCAAGAGCCTTCATGTATACATAGGAAATTTTAGCTACAGTTGCCGCAGAGTCAGCCTCGTCGTCGGAAGCAAAAAAATCTTCGGCTTTCAGGGCTTCAAAAGATTCTTTTGTGGGAGAAGAGCCTTCCTTTGAAGCTGGCATTACGCCGATTGATTTTGAGGAATCGTCTTCAGTGATTTTGTTTGCGTAGAGTGCCGGGAGATAAGAGATTTGCGCGCATGTTGCCTTTTCTGAGTCGATGATTTCTGACATTACTTCAGAACTTTGCGAAAATGCAAATGCTGTGCAAATGAAAGCTATGGCAGTACACAGCAGAGTTTTTTTCATTTTTTAACTCCTTGAAAACACCGCATTAGCGGCGTTGCTTCCATGATTTTTTACATTTTTTCTTAAAATAAGAAAAAAAATTTACCAACTATATTATATCTTGTGTTATACTATTTGTCATGGGAAAAAGAAATAAAAATCAAAAAGATTCTAAAAAAAGTCTTCCACGCAAAGTTGTTGCCCTTATTATTGTGGTCGCCTCACTTGCTTTCTGGTCCATGGTCTGTGCCATCGGAGCTTTACAGAAGTTTGACTACCGTATCTATGATTTGCTTCTGGGCTTTACCCACGAACCTCAGCCCCGGCAGGAAATTCTTCTCGTAGAGGCGGACAATCGGTCAACCAGCAACGAGTCTTTTGAGAATATGAAAACCTGGCCTTGGCCTAGGGATGTTTTTGCCAACGCTCTCATGCGAATGAAGGAATTCGGTGCCGCTACTGCCGTATTCGATATTGAGTATCTTTCGCCATCGAGTCTTGCCGTAGATGAGAATGCTGTTATTGAAGCCGCCTCGAACTTTGATGGAAGCAGGCCGAATTTTGAGAGTTTCATCAAGGATAACGATGATTATTTTGCTCGTGCTATTCAGTTTTTCGGCAATACCTGGCTTACCATCAATACTGATGACCTTGATTTTGACTACAGCGACAGCGACATTGACTATGTAAAAAAACGTTTCCTCTACAATGTTGAGGACAAAGGTGACTTCATTCTTAAAGATTATTATCAGGGAAAACTCGACAGTATAAAGACTTCTTTTATTGACAATTTAAGGGAACCAAAGGCTGACTGGGACAATCCTGAATTCCGCAAAAAATATCGGATTGGTTTTTCTCCTGCAATGAACATGTTTTTAAGCCATGCCAGTGGAGCCGGTTTTACAAACGTTATCATCGACATGGACGGAACCCGCCGCAGAATCGAGCTTTTAAACAAAAAGGATGAAGTGTACTCTGCCCAGCTTACTTTTGCTCCTGTCGTAAAAACTTTGAATCCAGAGCGCATAATAAGGAAAAAACGCTCATTAAACCTTGAAAATTGCCGTGGAATAGGTGGAAAAGATCTTAAAATCCCACTGGATTCCAGCGGAAGGCTCATCATCAACTGGCTTCATTCTCTATACGACGATTCCTTCCAGCGCACGAGCATGTTGTTTCTTGCCCAGCTGGATTATCTTGAGAAAAACATCGTGCGCATCTTGAATGTCCTGGAGCCATTTGTCACTAACCTTGATTCGCACCCCGGCCTTGATTATGCTCGACTGGAATCTGCTGAAGCTATTCACAAGCTGGTAAATGATTACAAGGACATAAGCGATTTCAAAGACTTTCTTCTCTCAAAATGCAATGGATATGACTTTGAGGGACAGGCCATTGACGGAGGCGTTGAATATTCTGACTATGTTCAGTATTTCCAGGCGAGAAAGTCATTCTTTGATGGCGTGACAAAATTGTGCGGCGGAAATATAAAACAAGAAATCGAAGAAAAACTTCTCGCCATGGATGCTTCTGATTCCCCTGAGTTGAATTATATTACTCCTGAAGTTGTTCAGGAGACAATGAGCGAATTTTTGACCAACTTTGAAGTTATGGCCAGTGACACTTCTCTTTATAATGATCTTTTCAATCAGGAAAAAGCGATTTTTGCCAACAAATTCTGTATCCTGGGCCATACAGCAAGCTCAACAACCGATTTGGGTACCATTCCTTTTGAAAGGGCTTATATGAATGTCGGTACTCACGCCAATGTTTACAATACGATTATGAATCAGGACTTTATCTATTCTCTGGACTGGTATTGGGGAGTCCTAATCGTTGCTATTATGTCCCTTTTGCTCATAGTTCTTATGGCTGACAAAAAGGCCTATGTGCAGAACATTTCTGGTGTCGGACTTTTTGTACTGAGTCTTGTTGTTCCTGTCCTTCTGATTGTCCTTTTCAGCATTTATATTCCTGCCCTTGCGGCGATTTTGATTGCCTTTTCTTCATACCTGGCGATGACGATTTTCCGCTTTGCCACCAGCGAAAAAGACAAAAAATTCCTGCAGACCACATTCGGTGCTTATGTTGCTCCTGCTGTCGTTGACCAAATCGTTAAGAATCCTGAAATTGCTCGCTTGGGCGGTAAGAGCGATTACCTCACTGCGCTTTTCTCCGATGTAAAGACTTTCTCCGGCTTTACCGAGGTTATCAACAATGAGGAAGGCGAGGACAAGGGCGCAGAAAGGCTGGTAGCAATCCTGAACGATTATCTGGGCGTTTTGAGTGACGCTATCATGGATAACAAGGGAACAATCGATAAATATGTTGGTGACGAAATCGTTTCCTTCTTTGGCGCTCCAATCCATGACGACAACAACGCTTACGATGCCTGCGTGGCTGGAATCCGCATGTTGCAGGCTGAGGAGAGGTTTAATAAGGAAAACAAAGACCGTCTGCCAATCAATCCTCAGACAGGAGAGCCATTCTACTTACATTCCAGGGTCGGTCTGAATACTGGAAACATGGTTGTCGGCAACATGGGAACTGAGAAAAAACTGAACTACACAATCATGGGCAATAATGTAAACCTTGCCAGCCGTCTTGAAGGAACAAACAAGGTTTACGGTTCATGGATTATGTGCTCAGAGTCAACATGGAATGCGGCCAACCGCGGTGAAAACGAGGGCAAAATTGTAGCCAGAAAACTGGACTGCGTTCGGGTAATCAACGTAAAGCGGCCTGTTGGAATTTACAGCATAATTGGTTTGCGCAACGAGTTGAGTGAAAAACGAATCCGCGCAACAGAGCTTTTCAACGAGGGCATGAAGTGGTACCTCAATGGAATGGATACGCCTGAAGCCCCAAAAAATCCAGAAGACTTAAAGAAGGCCTGGTCTTTGTACAAGCAAGCTGACGAACTTTATCCTATGGACGAAAGTTCAAAGGTCTTTATGGCTCGATGCGAGGACTTTATAAAGAACGGTATTCCAAAAATTTGGGATGGCGTATATACAATGAAGAGCAAATAGCGCCTGCTGTCTTCTATAAATTTTTGTTTTATCCTCTATTATAACACTTTTTTTTTGAAACTAAGATAAATCGCCGATATTATTAGTATTATGAAAGTAAAGCTGATGATACCGGCGATTTTTTTCTTTGCGGCCGGACTTATTTTTTCGGAAAATGTCAATAAAGAAAGTGAAGAGCCTGTGCGCCTTCTTACGGTTGATGATTCAGTAAAACTTGCGAACGAAAACAATGTTTCCCTTGCCCGCGCTCAGATTACCCTGGATGCGGCGGCTCGCGCAAAGGCCCATTCCTGGAACAGCATTAGCCCCAGTGCGAGTTTTTCGGCGACATCAGCTATCCCTGTGGATTCTTTGAGCGACGATGAGTCAAAATACAGCGCTTCACTTGGAATTTCAGCCACCCTTTCGCTTTCTCTTAGCGCCAACCTTTACACGACGATGAATGCGGCAAAAATTGCCTACGAGTCTGGTAAGCTCACTTTTGCCGATGCCCTTAAATCTGTGGAGCTTTCTGTGAGGGAGGCTTTTTACGGCCTTTTGTACGAAAAGGAAAACATTCTCTTGCAGGAAAAAAATCTTGAGATTGCAAAAACCCAATACAATACCAACCTGGCCAAGTATAATCAGGGACGATTGAGCGAAATTGATGTCCTTTCAGCGGAAGTCAATTACAAGAGCAAAATTCCTACATTGGAGAGCGCAAGAACAACATTTTTGAATGACCTGGCTTCTTTCAAGCAAACATTGGGCTTGAACCTTGATGAAAAAATTGAGCTTGTTGGCTCTCTTGATGACATGATAAACCTGAAGGAAATCGTCGTCGATTCGGATAAAGTTCAGTCTTCATCAGTAAAATCTCTGGAATACAAGCTGGCCAGTGCCAAAAACAGCCTCCTCGACAAAAGATTTTCGGCCTTTGCTCCGACTTTAAGCGCAAGTTTTAAGTGGAGTGATTCAAGCTGGTACATGAATTATGACGGGACTGCACCGGAAGCCAAAAAAGCCTCTTCTATTTCACTTTCGGCCACGATTCCACTGGACGGCATTTTGCCCTGGTCAGCCAAAAATGATGCCATAGATTCAGCAAAGGACTCTGTTGCAGATTTGGAGCTTCAGCTGGAAAACGAAAAGAAAAACCTGAAGAGAACTGTTGATTCAAGCCTTCGCTCAATAAAGCAGAGTCAGGAATCAATCAAATACAAGCAGGCCAATGTCACTTTGGCTCAGAGAAGCTATGATATGACGGCAGAGGCCTATAACCGTGGCACGAAAGACCTTCTTACATTGCAGAATGCAAATACTTCGCTCTTGAATGCCCAAGTTTCCCTGAAAAGTGAGACTTTAACGCTTATCAAGGCGATTTTAAATCTGGAAAATACAATCGGCGTGGACTTCGGTTCGCTGGGGAGGAAATAAATGCGAAAATCACATATTGTCATGCTTTGTGCGGCTGCGGCAGTGGTCGGCACCCTGGCTTTTGTTGGAATCTCAAAAAAATCAGATGGCAAGGCTGCTGGCGGAAAGGGCCGGGGCAAGGGAGGAAACACTGTTTTTTCAGTTAAGACTCAAGTGGTCAAAAAAGAGACCCTGCACGGCTATGTAATTGCCAATGGCGAAATCGAAAGCCAGAATTCCGTGAACGTTTTCCCGGATGTATCTGGCAAAATTATGGAAACAAATGTCATGCTTGGCTCAAGCGTTAAGAGGGGGGATATAATCGCTTATGTCGATCCAAATGCGCCGGGTCAGTATTACAAAAAAAGCCCGGTTTATGCCCCCATTAGCGGCAGCATTATTTCAACCCCGCTCAAAAACGGAACTACCGTTTCCACCAACACTGTTGTGGCAATCGTCGGCGACATCTCAAACTTGCAGGTAAGTGCGGATATTCCTGAGCGTTATGTGGCAGTCCTCAAACAGGGCTTAAAGGCGGAAGTCAGCGTTGAGGCCTACCCTGATTTGCTTTTTAATGCCACAGTAACGAGGGTTAGCCCGGTTGTAGACACTAGCAGCCGTACCAAGGAAGTTATCCTGCATTTTGACCAAAGGGACGAGAGGGTGAATGCCGGCATGTTTGGAAAAATCAAGCTCTACACTGTGGATTACGAGGGTGAGGTTGTAATGCCGGCCGATGCTTTGGTTTTCCTGAATGATGAATATTATGCCTATGTTGTAAAAGAAGGTGGAGAAAGCGTTGAGAGACGAAAGGTAAAGACTGGTGAGAGCGTTGACGGCCAGATTCAGATTCTTGATGGAGTGAATGAAGGCGAAAAGGTCGTAATTCAGGGACAGACTTCCCTTAATGACGGCTCAAAAATCCGTGACATCACAGAAGAAACTGTAAAGAAAGAGCAGGCTGAAGCGGGCAAAGAGAAAAAAAGCGAAAATCCTGAGCGCAAGGAAAGAAGCGGCGACCGAAGCGGAAAAGGCGAAGGCACAAACAGCGAGCGAAGCGGCGAAAGAAAATAAAACACTCTCAGAGAACACAGGGGGCACAGAGAGATTATTGCAGATGACAATTTTTCCCCTTTAACCTATTCTCTGTGTGCTCCTAAGCCCTACGAGCCTAGCTCTACGGGAGATTCGCTAAAATTGCCGTGCAATTTTTTAACGCTCACTATCTGTGAGGAATTCAAATAAGGAAAATTACTTATGAATATTTCAAAAAATACACTTGAACATCCTGTTTTGACTTTGATTGTTTTCGTTTTGCTCGGAATTATGGGACTTTTTACTATGAGCGATGTAGCAATCTCGCTTATGCCTGATGTAGACAGCCCATATATTACGGTTAGGACGACTTATACCAATGCCGGGCCGGAATCAGTTGAAAAAACTGTCACGAAAGTCCTTGAGGCCCAGCTGATTTCCGTGAGTGGACTCAAAAACCTCACTTCCACATCAAAAGAAGGCTCTTCTTCAATTTCAATGGAATTCAACTACGGAACTGACCTCGACATCGCCACGGACAATGTTCGCGATAAAATCAACAGAGTCCTGAAAAGACTGCCAGATGACGCTGACAGCCCCACGATTTTTAAGATGGACTCGGACTCAATGCCAATCATGCGAATTGCCGTTAGGGGAAACCGCAGCCGGGATGAACTCAAAGTCCTTGCAGAGGATACTATCGTGAGCCTTCTGGAGCAGACTGACGGTGTTGCAGAGGCTTCTGTGAGCGGCGGCCGGACAAAAATCGTGCGGGTTGACATTTCCCAGAACAGGCTTGCGGCTTACGGTCTCACTCTGTCTTCAGTGAATTCTGCTCTCTCGAAACAAAACCTGGAGCTTGGCGGCGGAAAAATCACAGAGGGAAAAACTGACTATTCAATCAGGACGATAGGTGAATTTGCCAGCATTGACGAGATTAACGATGCCATAATTACCAAAAAAGGCGATTATGTAGTTCGTCTTTCTGACATAGGCAGGGCCTATATGGGCTACAAGGATAAGACCAACGAAGTTTACATCAACGGAACTCCGGGAATCTATGTCAGCGTCACCAAACAGTCGGGAAAAAACTCAGTTACAGTTGCCAACAAGGTTTACGAAAAGCTGGAGGAAATTCAGGAACTTTTGCCCAGCGATGTCTCACTGGAAATAATTTCGGACACCACCGATTCAATCCGTGACACAATCAACACTTTGCTTGAAAGCTGCTATCAGGGCTTGCTTCTTGCGGTTTTGGTTCTCTTCCTCTTTTTGAAAAATTTCAAGTCAACGATTATCATCGCAATTTCGATTCCGCTTTCTATCGTAATTACGATGTTGTGTATGCACTTTGCGGGAATTACCCTGAACATGATGACTCTTACGGGGCTTATCCTGGGTGTCGGCATGATAGTAGATGCTTCCATCGTTATGATTGAAAACATCTATGTATATCGGAGCCGTGGAGCAAAGCCAAAAGTTGCCGCCGTTCTTGGTTCCAGTGAAATGGTAATGTCGGTTTTGTCGGGAAACCTCACCACAATCTGCGTTTTCATTCCTTTCCTTTTCTTTATCTCGGACTTGGGAATGATGGGGCAGATGTTCAAGGGAATCATTTTTACGGTTGTCATAGCCCTCGTTTCATCGCTTTTTGTGGCTATATTTTTGGTTCCTGTCCTGGCCGGAAAATTCCTTCCCCTGTCAAACAGAAATGAAAAGCCCGTCACTTTTAAGCCCCTCAAAAAATTCTATGAGCTTTTGGATATCCCACTCATAAAGCTGACGGCCATCTATCGTCGTGCCTTAAAGAGCGCTCTCGGGCACAGAAAAGCTACAGTAGTGATTTGCTTTTCTGCCCTGATTATTGCCCTTGCCCTTGCCACAACTTTGAATGTGAACATGATGGCCAACGGTAAGGATGACAGCGTAACCATGAATGTAACCCTGCCTATTGGAACTACCCTTGAAGAAACAATGACCGTAATGAGTCAGTTTGAGCAGATTGTACGAGATGAAATCAAGGGCTACAAAACCATTATTTCAACCAGCGGTGCGTCCAGCTCGTCTTACCGGGGTACTCTGGAAATTAAGCTGCCGGATTCAGATGAGCAGATTGATGATGCCCAGACTGTGCAGACGAAGCTTCGTTCCCATTTCAACGATTTTGCGGGAGCGAAATTCGGTTTTAGGGCCGGTATGCGTGGTCAAATGACGGGAAGCGACATCAAAATCAAGATTCGCTGCGATGATTTGGAAAAAGCCTTGGATATTTCAGACCAGATTACGGCCGTAATGAAGACAATTCCTGACCTTGGGGAATCTTCCGTTGATATTGAGAAAGGCGTTCCTGAGGTTGAGATTGAGATTGACCGTCAGAGGGCTTATGCCTTTGGAGTCGATGTCACAACTGTCGCAAAAGAAATCAACTATGCCATGAACGGCGTTACCTCAACGACTTATCGTGAGGGCGGAAAGGACTATTCAACGGTTCTCATGTACCAGAAATCAGACCGAAAGCAGGTTATTGACCTGGAGCAGATTTTTGTGAACGGAACTAGCGGAAAAGTAAGCGTGGCGAACTTTGCCAAAGTCAAAAAAGGTCTGGGGCCTGTAAGCGTAAAGCGTGAAAATCAATCCAGAATCGTCACCGTAACTTGCGATATAATTACCGAAAGAAACGCTTATGAGGTGGAGCAGGACATAAAAGACGGAATAGCAGGCACTTTCATTGTTCCTGACGATGTCACTTTGGTTTACGACGGAGCATGGCAGAACATGCAGTCCCAGGGTAAAACTTACGGTTTAATTATTTTGATGGCTATTCTCCTTGTTTTCGGCGTAATGGCCGGTACCTACGAGAGCTTTAAGGCCCCGTTTATAAACTTGATGACGATTCCCTTCCTGATTATCGGTGTCGTGGCTATTTACAAGATTTTAGGCCAGACAATTTCTATGGTCAGCGCAGTCGGCCTGATTATGCTTGTCGGAATCGTCGTCAACAACGGAATTATTCTGGTTGACTACACAAACCTTCTGATTGACCGTGGCTACAAAATGAAGGAAGCCTGCCTTGAAGCCGGAACCAGCCGCCTGCGCCCAGTTTTGATGACGACTCTTACCACAGTTCTTGGAATGCTCCCAATGTGTTTTGCCACAAGCGGAAGCGCAGGCATGGTTCAGCCAATCGGTGTCGCAGTTGTGGGAGGCCTTCTGTCATCGACCTTCGTAACGCTGTTCTTCATCCCGGTTTTGTACTCGCTTGTAATGAAAGAAAAAAAGCATGAGAAAAGCAAGATTGAAGTGCTTTTGACGGAGGAGTAAGGAGGGGAAAGTTTCCCCCTACGCGCGACGCCCCGGAAACACTTGCCAATTCGTATTTTCTGTACTATATTTAGTACAGAAAATAGTACAGTTTTTAGTACTAAAAAAAGGAGGCATACTATGACAATCGCAAAACAGATGGATTTTCGCTCAAACTTAAAAAAATATTTCGATATGGCATTCTCTGGAGAGCCTGTAATTATTCCACGAAAAGAAAATCGCAATGTCGTTATTCTTTCCGAAAAAGAATACAAAGCGATGGAAAAAGCCAGGAATAATGAGGCGTATTTAAAAATGCTTGAAGAGAGTGAACGACAATTGAGGGAAGGTAAAGTTATTGAAAAAACAATGGAAGAACTTCTGGCAATGGAGGATGAATGAGCAAGATTATTTTTACAGAAAACGGTTTTTCTCATTATCTCTATTGGCAGGAACAAGATCGAAAAACATTGCGGAAAATCAATAAACTTCTCCAGAGCATATGCCGTGATGGAGCATTGAATGGTGAAGGAAAGCCAGAAAAATTAAAGCATCTAGAAGAACGATTTAGCCGAAGAATAGACAGTGCAAACAGGCTTGTGTATAAAGTTGATGATGATAAGATTATCGTAATCGCTTGCCGTGGGCATTATGAGGACTGATTTTTAGAACAATTCTGCAAATATTCTTCTTCAATGGAATGCGTTTCCCTAAACAGATGCGTTGATTCGATTCTGGCAAGATTGTAACAAAACTTCGCTCATAAAAGTGTTGCATTTTGTAAAAACTTCGCTCATAAAAATGTTCCCTTGTATCTTGTCGGGGAGTTCATTGAATCATATGAGTAAAAAAATTGGAGGAAAAAAATGACTAGAGCTGAAATCATCGCAAATCAGTCCGTGCAGGACGAAATCGTTTCTCTCATGGAAGAGCATATTCCGGGCGTTTTGTACACGATTATCCCGACCGTCGTGGGGCGGGGAAAGACTTCGTACAAGATGGGAAGTTCCACCTGGCCTGAGACAAATTTTGTTCTCATCAGTTATATGGAAGACAAGCATGTTTCTACCCTGAAGGCTATTGTTGCCGCCGTAAAAGAACGCTTTAAGGGGGAGGGGACGAAATTGTTTTTGGTTAAGGCGGAAGATTAAAAAGGAATAAAAAGAACACTTTCAATGGAAGCCCCCATAATGGTATTTCATCTAAAGTATTCAGCCAATATACTTATAGAATCCAATTCTTTCTTTAGCATCTAAATTTTTAACAGAGATACTTTGAGTTTCTCTAGGGTATGTGCGAATTATAATTAGAAGAAATCCTGCTATAAAGTTCCTCTTTTTATAAACCTAATATTTTTTAATTAGATTAAGTTTTTATACACATGATTAAAACATAGACTTATGTTTTAATCATGTGAAAACAAACAAGCAATTCAAAACTTATGTTTTAGTACCCTTTTTTTCGCTTAAAGTTCTCGAGTTTTGCGGCAGCCTTATGCATCTTTTCATTAGCTCCCTGTACTCTAGCCATGTCTGCTTGTGTTAGTTCGTTTACATAATCCGAAGCAGTCCATTTAATCTCCGTCATTTTATCCTGTGCAGCTTCTAGTCTTTTTACTCCATTTGCATTATTTGGATTTCTTACAAGATAATCGACACCTCTTACTACATCATCAGCAGCAGATTCATATTTTTTGATAAACTTTTCTATTTCAGGTCTATCATGGGCAAACGCCATTCCTCCGACCGTTGCCAGCACCGCCAACACCAAAATCCATTTTTTCATAAAACACTCCTTGCCAGTTTCAGTTCTTGGCGGAACATTATTTTAAATATAAAAATAGATACATTGATTTATAATTTTAATAACCAAATGTATCACCCCATTTATTGCAGTTATAAGTATCTCTGTTTTCCTGTGTTGACTGAGAATTTGTACAAATGCTCTTTCGTTTTTCATCATACTTACAAGCATCACATTTGCTAAACTCTTCAATTATTTTTCCTGCTTTTCCTTTATCTGTGGTATAGGCAGATTCTTTATGTCCACAAGTGTATTTCTTTGTGTATGAAAGAGCTTTGTCTGGAGAAATTCCCTGAGTAAAAGCCGTTCCGCAAATAATTGTCAATACTGTCATTACCATCATCATCTTTTTCATAAGATACTCCTTGCAATTTTAGTTCTTGCCAGAACATTGTTTTATGTAAAGAGAAGTTTTAAATCTCTCTTTTTTTCATAATAACTTTCTGTTTTATTCTTACTCTTTCAGTAAATAATCCACATTATCCGCATAGTTTATTCCGTGCATTAAATTACAGAAATTAAATCGTAGTGTCAGGTTGATAGGACAATCGAAGGCTGAGTCTTTTGATTTGCTTGCATACGAAGGAAATGTATCTAAAACGAGTGAGAAGGTTTTTTGCGGAAATAATTCCACCCCAACGAGTCCGCCTAAGAGTCCTCCGATATGGCTTTTGTCATCTCCGCTGAAATATGTGAGCTCGCCACCAGCTCCCAAGCGAAGTCCCAATGTATTTGTCAAGCCTTTATTAAAAACAATATAAGCACCGCAAGCCAATAACATTCCGGAATATGTTCCTTTTTCGTCGTTACCATGAAACTTTTCTTCCCAAGTGCTATATCCAAGCTTGAAAACCCCCTCTGCTGAAAAATCCAAGTTTAAATCTTTATTTTGCATAAGAACGCTTTCCGTTGTAATCACTCCGCCAAACATTAGCGGATTTGAAAATTCTGAGCAGCCTCCTATAGATACGCTGTTGAATACTTCTTGTGCAATTATAGAATGTGTGGCAATCAACATACAAAAGAAAGCTAAAACAATTTTTTTCATAAAATAAACTCCTTGCCAGTTTCAGTTCTTGGCAGAACATTATTTTTATAAGTGAGTTAATCACTCACCGTAATGAACAAATCATCATCTTTTTCTTCAAAATAAAATTTGTATGAATTTGTATTCTCGGTTTCAATGGCGAAATAGCGGTAGTCATCAAGGTCTTCAACGCCTTTTTCTGTTTTCATTTTCTCGTCATTTCTCTGTTTTTTGACTTGAACTGTTCCGTAGAGAATCCATTTCCTTTGTTTTGAATCATAAGCGCGTAATTTGAAAGTTTTGCCAACGCCTCGCAAAGAATTGCAGAAAATTTTGACATTTTCATCAGGTTCATCTTCCAAAGATTTTAAATCAAATGAAAAAACATCGGTGTTTCCAGTCCATTTTGGAATTGCGGGCTTGGATAAATCGCTTCCGTTCTCGCGAACCTCAATAATCAAGTCATTGTTTCTCTTTTCTGCTTTATAGGTATAAGTTTTTCCATCCGAAGATTCTAATTGGAATGTTTTATAGTCTGCTAACCGTAAAGATTTTGAGGAATCGAATTTTAGGCTGTCATCGAATCCATGTAATACAGCAGTTCCAATAGGGATAAAACTGTCATTTGAGATTGCACTTATCTTTATTGAAGGACTTGACTCGCTTATTTTGCTGATGATAACGATATTGTCCTTGAACTTTCCTGAGACCGCAGAGGCATCAATGATTTTCACTGCATTGTTTTCAGGAGATAATGATTCTGATTTTTTGACAACAGGTGTTTTGTTTTCCGCTAGTACAGAGGATTGGCTTTTTAAACTAGAAGTCTTTGAGGTGGTATTTTCTGTTTTCACAGATTTACTTTTTGAATCAACAACCTTTGGTATTACATCTTCTGCTTGCATTGGGATGATTTTAGAAATTACAGGGGAAAAATGAGCGACTGTTTCGTTTTTACTGGTTTTAGCATTTAACCGGGGATCTTTTTTCATTTCAAGAAATTTAAATGCAGCCTCAACTCTCTGCCATTCTCTTTGTCCCGAATACCCTGCACCAAAATTCGAACGAACATTTTTGAACCATTGCAAGAATATATCACGTTTTTCTAACACAAGTGGAAAATTTACTACCTGTTCAATACAGTCTGCTGATTCTGTTGCAAACTGGCTCTCTCCGTGAGAGAATGCTATGAACATTGCACCTGACATCATCTGAATCAAACAGTTTACCTGTCTGTCTTCATCCCCAATATAAAGTTCGCAAATTTTTGAAAAATACAAATCTAAAAGTTCTTCGGTATAGTTAAGCCCCACATTTACATCACAGTCTTTTGGTAGATTTCTCGCCTTTTTCACTATGTTCATAATGAAATCAATTGAAATTGGGGCTTTCTCATTTGAAAATTGTGTAAACGCAGCTAAAAGCGGATAAAATTCAAAGTTTTGTCCATTGAAAAACACTTTAACAGTTTTGTCGGGATTTGCCCCCATTTCAATCAGACTTTTTGCTATTTCTTCCTTTCCGTTGTTTATCGCAAATATAAGTGGAGTGTATTCCATTATATCACCATCATCATGAATCTCTCGTATGGAATCATTAATTCCGATTCCTGAAGCAAGTTCTTCCTTTACAACGGCAAAGTCGTCCATTTCTATTGCAGAAAAAATGCGGATAACTCTAAATTCTTTTGAACTAACAACTTCTCCATCAAAATATTTTCTTTCGCCATATTCGTAATACATATCCCCGTTTGCATCGAAAGCAAGCTTCTTTGCATAAACACAAGGCGAAATAAACAATAAAATAAATGTCAGTAATGTGAATGTCTTTTGTATGTAAAAATCAGCATGGCATTTCTTCATAAACATTTTATCTTTCCTCAAAATACCCCACGCCATTGCATGCTTGACAGTCTACACGGGCAGAACCATTGCATTTTGCACAAGGTTTCGCTCCAGTCCCATTGCAGACCGTACAAGTTTCTTTTTCGGCTGTAAGAATATTTATGATTTTGTACCCCATACCGAAACATGTGGAACACATTTGTTTACCAGCTCCATAGCTGCTGTTTCTACATGACGGACATTGTACTGTTCCTCGACCATTGCAAGCTGTGCAGTTGTGTTTTTGAGGTTCGTGCGAAGGTGGCGACGGAAGTGGTGCGTAATTTTGGGTGACATTGACAAATTCCCAACCTTGTCCGCCACATGCGGTGCAAGTTCTTCTTCCTGTGCCGTTACAAGTGTTACAGCGGATGCTTTGTTTTTTACCATCTTTGGTTGTTCTGTAAGTTGTTCCTCGACCGCCACAAGTCAAGCATGCGACAGTTCCAGAACCTGAGCAGATTTCACAACGTTTCTTTTCGACATGTGCGATGATAATTGAAGTACAGAATAGTAATGATAAAGTAAACGCCACGAACTTTTTCATATAACTTCTCTTTATATAATTATAATATAGTAATAATTATACATACTAGATTTCTTTAAGGCAACACAAAATTCACTTAATTGCACATAATTTTCTATAAAATAAATACAATATTTATTTGTAAATCATACTAAATTGCTTAAAAATCTTACTATATGGTGATAGAAGAGCAGGAAAAACATATTTATGAGCGACTACGGCAGGAACGTGAAAAATTACATCTTTCTCAATTTGAACTTTCTCTTGAAGCTGGCGTCTCTCAAAACATGATTGCTTATATTGAAAATGGGAAACGCACACCGAGCATCTCCACCATCCTAAAACTCTGCAATGCCATGAAAATCGATCCGTCAGTTCTCTTCCTCAAATACGATGCCGAAAAAGAACATGCAAAACAAACCGTGCTTGAAATAATCCAGAAGTACATGTAACGTAAACTTGTACGCCTGATACTTTCAAAATCTTTCATAATCCTCTAAAATAGGCGGCAGGAAAATAAAATGCTTAAGCTGGAAAATATTTCTATCACATTCAATGCGAACACTCCGGACGAACAAAAAGTCCTCAAAAACATAAATTTCAACATCAATAAGGGGGACTTTATCACGGTGATAGGCTCAAACGGAGCCGGAAAATCCACCCTTTACAATATAATCGCTGGAAGCTTAAAGCCAACGACTGGTACAATCACGCTGACGGATCAAAACGGCTTTCAGAAGAATATTACAAATGATGCTGAATTCAAGAGGGCACAATACATAGGACGCATTTTCCAGAATCCGCGGCTGGGAACGGCAGGAAATATGAGCCTGGAAGACAATATGATGATTTGTTACAAAAAGGGCTTTAAGGGACTTAAAATTTCCCTAAACAACATGATGCGCTCTTTTTTCAGGGAGCAGCTAAAAGTTCTAGGCATGGGACTTGAAAACCGGCTGGCCGACAATGTTGACCACTTCTCTGGGGGACAGAGGCAGGCTCTCCCCCTCCTTATGGCCGTTATGAGCAAGCCGAGTCTCCTTCTCCTGGATGAGCATACGGCAGCCCTTGACCCAACAAATGCCGCAATCGTCATGGAGCTTACTAAAAAATTTGCCGAAGAATACAATCTAACCGTGATGATGGTCACACACAACATGCAGCATGCTTTGGATTTCGGAAACCGCCTCATTATGATGGACAAGGGCGAGATTATCTCGGACATTTCTGGCGAAGAAAAGCAGAAGCTCACCATGGATTCAATAGTAGAACTTTTCAAGAAAATCAAAGTGAATAATGATAATGTGCTGCTGAATTAAAGGCTGAACAGTGACTTTTAAATTTGACAGAAGCGGCAAAAGGCTTGGCGTCGAGGTTACGGCGCAAAAAAAGGTGGCGAAAGTGACAAAGCTTTGCTACAATTTTTCTTATGATTGAAGCCGCTTTCGCACAGAAATTCATTGAGCAGGTCACGCACTACACTGGTTACAACATCAACATCATGAACGAGAACGGTGTTATAATCGCCAGCCGAAACCCGGAGAGGGTAGGGACTTTTCACGAGGTTGCCTACAGGATTGTCACGGGAAAGGAAGACATGGTTGTCACCAGCACGGAAAATGAGTATCCGGGGGTGTTGCCTGGCATAAACATGGTTATTACCATGGACGGAAAGCGTGAAGGCGTGGTTGGAATTACGGGGGAGCCAGAAAAAGTAAAGCCTGTTGCCCTCATCACGAAAATGTCCGTGGAGACCATGCTGAAATATGAACGCCAGCAGGAAAGCCAGCATCAGCGTTTCACCCGCAAAGACCGTTTTTTTAGTCTTTTGACACAAGTTGAACATGCGGACAGCCACGAACTTCGCAGTCTTGCAAAGGACCTTGGCTACAGCGAGAATCTTTACCGAATTCCAATTCTCTGTCATGTAAGAAAGACAAATTCTACAAGTCTTTTAGGAATAATAAAGACCAACAAAAATCACTCCAGCGAAGACATCAGTTTTGCCATTGATGAAAACCACCTTCTCATTTTTAAGACGATTCAGGCAGATTTTCTTGTAGATGCCGGTCGTGATGAAGTGGAAGCCTATCTGAAGGCTCCGTTAAAACTCATTGATGCTAACGGAATCGACTGTAATTTCTATGTAGGCTCCATTCAGACTTCATTTTCCCAGTATTATTACAGTTACCGCCATTGCAAGTGGCTTGAAGAACATTCAAAAGCAAGAAAGCGAATCGCTTATTTTTATGACAAAATCGACTCTTACCTTGCGGAGATTGTCCCTCAGTCAGAATTGCAGCACATGTTCAATGTCTACGCAAAAAAGTGTGACGAGCGTTTTCTGCTTGAGTTTTCTGAGGTTGCCCAGGTTCTCATAAGCTCAAATTACAATCTTGTCTCTGCCTCAAAACTTCTGGGCGTTCACAAAAACACCTTGATTTACCGGCTCAAAAAAATCAAGAACACCCTGGGCCTGAATCCGCTGGAAAAAAGCAGCGACCGCTTCTTCATGGAAAGCCTGTATTTGTATGTAAGGCGGAACTTTACATAAGACTGAATGTGGGCTTTTGACCGAAAATTTGTATCATTGATACAAAAAAATCTCTTTTTTTGCGTTTTTTGTACATTGCTAAGAGGAAATTTCAAACCTATCATAAAACTATAAAAAAAAGTCCGCCGCTCTTGCTGCAAAGAAAATGCGTCGGATACAGGAGGTTTTATGACAGGTTTTCCACTAATTATTGTTTTTGTCCTGGCGATTGCACTCATGATTGTCGCCATCTCAAAATGGAAACTTCATCCCTTTATCGCCATTATGACGATTTCCTTGCTGCTTGGTCTGGTTGCGGGCATTCCGATTACCAACCGCACCATTAATGGAAAAAATGTCCAGGGCATTGCCAGCATTATCGGAGCCGGTTTCTCGGGTACATTCTCCAGCATCGGTATCGTAATCATTCTTGGTGCCCTTATCGGAAGCATTCTGGAAGCTACAGGTGCTGCCCTAAAACTGGCAGACATCGTCATTAAGCTGGTCGGAAAAAAGCGACCTGTTCTCGCCATGGAACTCATGGGTTGGGTTGTCTCGATTCCGGTTTTCTGTGACTCAGGCTTCGTAATCCTTAATCCAATCCGAAAGGCACTTGTTAGCCGAACCGGAGCATCTTCAGTGGCAATGACCGTTGGTCTTTCAAGCGGACTTTTCATCGCCCACTGTTTCATTCCGCCGACACCAGGCCCGATTGCCGCAGCTTCTACTCTGGGAATCGGCGACAATCTCCTTCTTGTCATCGGCCTTGGCGTTCTCTGCTCACTCTTCCCGATTATCGCAGGTCTTCTTTACGCAAACTTCATCGGAAAGAAAGTAAAGGCTGATGATGAGGCCGACGCAGGTGAAGTCACGAAAACTTACGAGGAGCTTGTTGCGGCTTACGGAAAGCTTCCTAACGGCTGCAATGCTCTTGCCCCTATTATCCTTCCAATCATCCTCATGGCGGCTTCTTCTATCGTTGCCATGGCAAAAATGACCGGAGCTTGTGCAAATCTCCTGACATTCCTTGGAACTCCGATTATCGCCCTTGCAGTTGGTGCCCTCTTTGCAATCCTTCAGCTTAAACTTGCCGGAAAAATCGACAAATTCTACGAGCTGACAAATGAGACACTCAAAACTGTCGGCCCAATTCTCTTTGTAACGGCCGCCGGCGGCGTTCTCGGAAAGGTAATCGCTTCAAGCGACATGGTAAACTACATCAAGGAACATGCCACTGTATTGAGCACGATGGGAATCTTCTTCCCCTTCGTCCTTGCTGCAATCCTAAAGAGTGCCCAAGGTTCTTCTACAGTTGCCCTCACGACAACTGCCGGTATCGTCGCCCCCTTGCTTCCAGTCCTTGGCCTTGGCTCACCTGTCCGTGCAGTTCTCGCCTGTATGGCAATTGGAGCCGGCGCAATGACTGTCTCTCATGCAAATGACAGCTACTTCTGGGTCGTCACTAACTTCGGCGCAATGTCCCCGGATCGTGGTTACAAGACTCAGACTGTCGGCACCCTTGTTCTGGGTCTTGCCGCCATGCTGGAAATCTGCATCTTGTCACTCTTTTTGAAGTAAATTAATCGCCCCCTGTCAGGCGTTTCTTACTGAAATTCGGCGGTCAGAAGATTTTGGCAGGTCTGACCGCTTTTTTACAGGCTATGAAATTACTTTTTGCATCTGATTCTTTTAAAGGAACTATAAGCAGCACAGAATCTGCGCAAATGCTGGAAAAGGCGGCTCGGGAAATCTTCGGAAAGGATGTTGTCTGCAAAAGCATTCCCGTGGCTGACGGCGGAGAAGGCACAACCGATGCCGTAATTGCTGCCCGAAGCGGTAAAAAAATCCATCTCACAGTTCACGGCCCCCTTATGGAAAAAGCCTCAGCCTATTACGGCGATCTGGGCAAGGGTGAGGCTGTCATGGAAATGGCGGTGGCTTCAGGCCTGCCTATGGTTCCAGCAGAAAAGCGCAATCCCCTAAATACGACGACTTACGGAACTGGTGAGTTGCTTCGCGATGCGCTGGACAAGGGCTTTACGAAAATCTCAATTGCAATCGGTGGGTCTGCTACCAATGACGGCGGAATCGGGTGCATGAAGGCTTTGGGCGTGCGTTTTTTGGATTCAGACGGCCATGAACTTTCTGGAATTGGCGCAGACCTGGAGAAAATAGCCGACATCGACACAAGTGGCCTGGATGAGAGAATTGCAAAAACTTCTTTTACGGTTATGTGCGATGTCACCAATCCCCTTTGCGGAAAAGACGGAGCCACCTACACTTTCGGAAGGCAGAAGGGAGCCACGGCTGAAATTCAGGACAGGCTCGAAAAGGGAATGCAAAACTACCGGGACATCATTATCAAAAAATTCGGAATAAATCCTGATGAAATTGCAGGAAGCGGAGCCGCAGGAGGCCTGGGGGCTGCCCTTCTTGTATTCCTGAAGGCAAAGCTAAAAAGCGGAATTGAAACGGTTCTGGATTTGACTGATTTTGACAGCCAGCTTGATGGCGTTGATTTTGTCGTGACTGGTGAAGGCCGCACTGACTGGCAGTCATGTTTTGGAAAGGTCGTACAGGGGGTCGGGGACAGGTGCAAAAATAAAGGCGTTCCTGCCCTTGCGCTGGTTGGCAGCATGGGCAAAGACGCCGATAAGATTTTTGAGCACGGAATCTGCTCAATGCTTCCAACCGTGGTAGACACAATAAGCCTTGAAGAAGCCCTTGCCCATGCAAAGGAAGCCTACTACGATGGTGCCCTCCGTCTCTTCCGCTTTATTAAGACCGGCATGGCCATAAACGAGCGGAAAAGAGGCTTGTGAGTCTGCAATCACACTGAGAAGGCTTTGTCCTCAGTGTGAAATTTTAGAACAACTTTCTTGCTTCAACATAGAAGCGCTTTTCGCTTGCCTCGCCCATGCTGAATGACTTGCGTGGCAAGGGGCCTCGGCCGTTAATCGTTGCAAAGAAGCTGTCCTTTGCGATTGGCGGCAGGAGAATTGAAAGAGCATTTTCCTTGTGACCAAGCTTTACGACATCGCTCGTTCCGTGAATGTAGTCGATGTCATTTTTTTTGTCTTTTGAATTTGCATCCAGATATTCGTCAAGAACAGGCTGAAGTGCAGCGATTGCCAGGTCCGTGATTTCAGTTTCGAGGACACAGAGCTTTTCTGAGCCACCCTCCGTGGTGATAAAGCCGTATCTGGCTCCTTTTGCATTTTTGTCTGCAACGAAGTCTTCAAGCTCTTTTTCTGAAGCGAAAGACTTAACTTGGCCGCCCAGTTTTTCTTCAATGAAGAGAATTAGCTTTCCGGCATCCTGATTGAATATAACCCGGTGAATAGGCTCAAAGGTAAGGCCTTCATCATAAATGTTTACGATTTCAACAAGGGCATAGCGTACTGGTGAAGTTTCAAGTTCTTCGCCAGACAGCGTTTTTTTGTGCTCGTCCCAGACAGCCTTTGCAGTTGCAAGAGAATGGTTTCCGTCGCCAACGGCAAAAAGGAAAGTCTTTCCGTCTTTGTCGGTACCGGCCTTTGCGAGTGAAGAAAGGGCAGATTCAAGAACTTTTTCTGCCTCGTCGCCTTTTACAGCCCAACCTGTAATGTGGCCTGAGTTTAGCATTAGTTCGCCGTCATAAAGGGGGCTTGAGCTTTTCGCAAGTTTCCCGGCTCCTCCAACGAGCTCGTCTTTGGGATCATTTGCAAGAAGCATGATGTGGGGAAGCTCCAGGGCAGCCCCATTACGGATTTTCATTCTCGGAGGAATTCGCTCGGGAACCGTGGCTTCAGTTGCGCGGATCAAGGCTTTAGAGTCCGGCTTCCATTCGTATTTTTCAAGGTCAACGGCAAGGACAAGGCCTTTTCGAGTGCGGCCGTATTCTGTTTTTCGCTCAATGTAAATGCACTCTTCGCCAGCTGAAAAAATTCCTGAATCAAGGTAAGTTTTCATGGTTTCGTGGATTTTTTTGATTCTTTCTTCGCCGTCACCGTCATTCAGGTAGACTTCAGGGAAAATCAAATTGAGGGTGGATGGATTTGTTCCTGCCGCCTGAGAGGCTTTTGCCCAATATTCTTTATCCTGTGTGTACTGGTCGCAGGCAATCACAGACCATGATTTTAAGTCAATTTTTTTTGGAAGCAGTATTTCTGGAATCTGCACTCCGTAGTTGGAAAATGTTTTCATAATAGGAAAGTATATCACAGAAAGAGGCGGAAGTCTCCCCCTCGCTGAAGTCGAAGTGGATCCAATGCATAAAATAGCCAGGGTCTCCGCATTATATTGCATTTGCAGGAAAAATGGCGCGAAGGAGTAAAACGGCTTACGGGAACATTCGTTTTGTGCTGCCGCGGAAGCGGCAAATGTATATAATTACAAGCACAAAACGCATGTAGCAGGCTAGCCTGCGGTCCCGATAAGCCGTTTTTCGACTGGGAGCCATTTTTTAGACAGAACGGTTTATAATGCGGAGCCCCTGATAAAATAGCTATTTTGCTTTGTGGAAAAAGTGATGTATAATAAAATCATGTCCGATTTTCCGCAGATGTCTTTTCAGCAGCGCACTTCTCAGATAATGTCACAGAGTCAGGTTCAGAAAATGAGCCAGACTCAGATAATGTCGCTCAATCTGCTTGCCATGTCTTCCGCTGACCTGCGAAATGAAATTTATTCTTATGCGGCCAAAAATCCTGCCCTGGAAATAAAGTCAGATTCTCTTGAAAGCGGGGTAAAATCTTCACGAGCGGAAGTCTCAGCTTCATCCCGCTTTTCGGACAATACCCATTATGGCTCGGCTTCTGCAAGTGGAAGTGAAGCCAGCGACAATTTTCAGGCTGCGCTAGAGAGCAATGCAGACGAAAGGGAGGCTCTGACTGACCATTTGGAGCATCAGCTTAACGCAATGAAGCTGTCTGATGAGGAAAAAGCCCTCTGCCTCAAACTCATTTACAATCTTGACGAAAAGGGCTTTCACATTCTGGCACCTATTTCATTTTTGGACGGAGAAAATCCCCTTCATAACGAAGAATTCCTGAATAAATGCCTTTGCCTGGTTCAGCACCTCGACCCGCTTGGAACTTGCACCAACAATTATCTTGAAAGCCTTTTGGTTCAGGCAAAAATTTCTGGGAATGCGAGTCGTCTGACCCTCTTTTTTCTGGAAAAGCAGGAGCATTTTGACTTGCTTAATCCACCGCAGCCTGCCAAAATCCAAAAAAAAATTGCTGACTATCTATTGGGGCAAAAAAAACTTAAATTCACCGGGGAAAATGAAAAGCAACTCGAAAAAAATGATTATTCAATAGAAGAAATTGAAGATTCGCTAAATTTTATCCGTGGCCTTGACCCCTATCCCGCCCGAAATTTCGGAAGCACCACCACAAATTATGTCTCCCCTGATGTGATTGTAAGGCGAAATGAAGGATTTAGCTCAGACTTGCCCTCTGATTCAATGCAGGAAGCCGAGCCTGAATTTGTCGTCACCTTTGCTCGGGAATTCCTTCCGAAGCTTGAAATTTCAAAAGAATATTCTTCCCTCATAAAATCTGCGGAAATAAAGGAAGGGGACAATGGAGAACAAGCCGAACGCAAAAGGGCTGAGCTGAAATTCGCCAGAAACAGCGTGAATGAGGCAAAGGTTTTCATTGAAAGCGTCCTCTATCGGGAAAGCACCGTCTTAAAGGCGGCTCAGGAAATAGTCTCCGCACAAATCAATTTTTTCAGAAAGGGAAGCCGTTATCTGGCTCCTCTTCGACAGAAGGACATTGCTGAAAAACTGGGCTTGCACGAAGCGACAATTTCCCGCATGGCAAATTCTAAATATCTGGCTTGTGAATGGGGAATTTTTCCGATTGGCTACTTTTTCACCAATGCAATTGGCACTGCAAAAACGAAGGTTGAGTCAGAAGACGAAAAAAATGACTCAAAGAAAAGCAAGGCCCTACCATCAAAAGACTCGCCTTCAGACGGGGAAAATTCTGTTCTTTCAAAAGAAGCCGTCAAATACGAAATAGAGCAGATTCTGGAAGAGCATAAAAATGACAAAAAAGCCCTTTCAGATCAGAAAATCTCGGACATACTTGCCCAAAAAGGCATAAAAGTCGCACGCCGCACCGTGGCCAAATACCGAAGTCAGCTGAACATTAATTCAAGCTACGAGAGATAAAAGAATTCCTTCCGTGTATTCAATTCTTATCAAATATTGTATAATTCTATCATGGCTAATACGATTCCTGAACGAAAAGATGTCCCTGCAAGCGATAAGTGGGACCTGTCAACTTTATATAAATCTGATGAAGACTGGGAAAAGGCCCTTGCCTCTATTAAGCAGCTTACAGAGAATGTAGTCGCTTTTAAGGGCAAACTGGCTCTTTCTTCCGACTCTCTGCTTGGAGCGCTCAAGGCTAATGAGGCTCTGGAAAAGGTCATTGAGACTGTCTACAACTATGCCTCCCTTCAGCATACGGCCGACGAAGGCGATTCTGCAGCCCAGGACAGGGACGGTCGGGCAATGATGGCCTATGCCGCCAGCGAGAGTGCAACATCATTCTTTTCTCCTGAACTCATGGCTATTCCAGACGAAAAAATCAATTCTTGGATGAATCTTCCTGAATTCGCTGATTATAAAATCTTCCTGCAGAAAGAGCTGCATCACAAGCCCTATATCTTGAGCGAAAAAGAAGAGAGAATCCTTTCCCTGCAGGCCGAAAGTTCTGAAACAGCACAGAATGTTTTTTCACTTTTGACGAATGTTGACCTGCAATTTGGAAGCGTTCATGTGAATGGCGAGGAAAAACCTCTTACTCAAAGCACTTTCACTCTTTACCTTCACAATCCAGATCGAAAAATCCGCGAAGAGGCCTACAAGAATTTTTATGACTCTTTCGTAAAGCACGAAAACACTCTGGCGACCCTCTATGCGGGAAGCGTAAATCAGGATATTTTCATTTCAAGGGCAAGGGGTTACAAATCATCACTGGAAGCAGCTCTTTACGGAAACAAAGTTCCTGAGTCAGTTTACCGTAACCTTATCGACACCGTTCACAAAAATCTTCCGACCCTGCACAAATATTATTCTTTGCGAAAAAAAGTCCTGGGCGTGGAAGAATTGCGTCATTATGATGTCTATGTCCCCCTGGTCAAAAACATGGAGTGCAAGACAAGCTATGACGAAGCCGTGGAAATTTGCCGCAAGGCTCTCAGTCCTCTCGGCAAGTCTTATACCGACATCCTCTGTCAGGGACTTAAAGGCGGCTGGGTTGACCGCTACGAAAACAAAGGCAAACGAAGCGGAGCTTTTTCTTCCGGGGCATACACAGGCTATCCCTACATTCTCCTTAACTACAAAAGTGATTCAATCCGGGATCTGTTTACTATGGCACACGAGGGCGGTCACTCAATGCATTCCTACTACTCAAAGACCAATAATCCCTTCATGTGCTACAACTACACGATTTTCGAGGCTGAAGTCGCCTCAACTTTCAATGAGGAGCTGGTTTTTGAATATTTGCTAAAAGAAGCAAAAAATCCTGAAATGAAAGCCTATCTTCTTTCGATGCGGGTCGATGACATTCTTGCGACTCTTCATCGTCAGACCATGTTCGCTGAGTTTGAGCTTAAGGCACACGAGCTTGTAGAAGCCGGAACGCCACTTTCTGCCCAAGTTTTGCGAAAAATTTACCGGGAGCTTTTGCAGCTTTACTTTGGAAGCGAAATGAAGTTTGAGGCCGAGAGCGACATGGAAGGCTTGCGAATTCCTCATTTTTACAATGCTTTCTATGTGTACAAATATGCGACTGGAATTTCGGCAGCCCTGGCCCTTGCGAAAAGAGTCACTCAGGGGGGAGATGCCGAGCGGGAAGATTATTTCAAATTCCTAAAAAGTGGAGGCAGCCGTTATCCAATTGAAAGCCTTAAACTTGCGGGCGTGGACATGTCTTCCAGCGAGCCGATTCAGTCAGCCCTGGATGTCTTCGCAAATCTTGTAAATGAGCTTGAAAAAGCATTGTAAAACTTTAAGTTTTTCGTGAAATTTGCCGAAATTTAGATTAGAATGTTATAAGGCAAAAAAAAGAGGCTTGCATGACTAAATCAGAGTTTTACAATTTTTTCAGAAAAATACCCAAGGCGGAACTTCATATTCATATTGAAGCCGTAATGAGCCGCGAGACAATAAAAAAATTGTATCAAAAAAAGAACGGCGTTGAATTTTCTGACAGTGAAATTAAAGAACTTTTCTCTTACTCTGATTTGAATGGTTTTATAGCCGCCTTCCTTAAAGTTCAGGATATATTTACGGAAGTCTCTGATTTTGATTTGATTTTCGACGACCTTAAAAACTATCTCGTTCGCAACGGCATTGTTCACTGCGAGGCTTTCTTTGCTCCATCAGCATTCATCAAAAAAGGCTTTGACTACGGTGAAATGACAAAAAATTTCGAGAAAAA
>DGTW01000014.1 GCA_002393835.1 Treponema sp. UBA4326 | reverse complement strand
ACACACGAAGGCTGCAAAGAGCAGATCGACCGACTCTTCCGTGAACGACTTTACACCGCTGACAAAAAAGTTCCGACAGACAATGAAGGCCGAATCCGCATCGATGATCTTGAACTTAAACCAGAGATTCAGGCAGAAATCGACAAGCATATGGAAGCAATCAACGCTGACAATGTAAAAGAGCACATTGACCTCGAAGGAATCCGAAAAGACTTCCTCAACATCAACGGTTTCGCAGTAGACGGCGTTGACTACGAGAAAGAAATAACGGACATGACAGCAATCGACTAATAAAAAAGGGGGAAGTCTCCCCCTACGGTCGCACTTTGTTGCGCCCTACCCTCTCTGCGGGGCAGAATTAATATTCCTATTGCCCCGCAACGCCCCGCTTTTTCTATTGAGCCAAGCCTCTAAATTCCTTAATTGACTTAAAGCCTTTCTGCTTCATGTAGTCGCTGAGACCTTTAACAATCTCAATCATTGTGTAAGGATCTGCAAAAGTTGCCGTTCCTACCTGAATTGCGGCCGCTCCTGCCATCAAGAATTCAACTGCATCCTGCCAGCATGAAATACCACCAAGTCCCACAACTGGGATCCGCTCGCTTTCAGGGAGCTTGTTCATTGCCTGAAGGACATCGTAAACCATGCGAAGGGCGATTGGCTTAACTGCAGGGCCAGAAAATCCTGCCCGGATATTGTCAAAGACAGGTCGGCCTGTGTTCAAATCAATTGACATTGCCTGAAAAGTGTTCACAAGGCTGATTGCATCTGCACCGGCCTCACGGACAGCCATTGCAATTCCGATTAAGTCTGGGGCATTTGGCGTAAGCTTGACCATGAGAGGCTTTTTTGTAACTTCCCGAACAGCTCTTGTAACGGTCGAGGCAAGTTCACAATCCATACCAAATCCCATTCCACCAGCCTTTACATTCGGGCAGCTGATGTTCAATTCAATCATTGGGACAGCTGTTTTGTCGAGAAGTTTGGCTCCGTCAACATAGGTTTCAATTGAAGAGCCGGAAAGATTTGCTATTGTTACAGGCTTAAGAGCGAGCATTCCCGGAAGCTCATACTCAATGAAATGCTCTATTCCCGGGTTTTCAAGGCCAATGGAGTTTATCAAACCCGATGGAGTTTCAACAAGGCGGACTCCGGTATTGCCGGGGCGAGCAAGCAAGGTGAGTCCTTTTGAGCAGATTCCGCCGAGCTTGTTCACATCAAAAATTGTGGAATATTCCGAACCATAGCCGAAAGTACCGCTGGCAGCGATAACCGGGTTTTCAAAACGAATGCCAGCAATATTGACGCTCAAATCAGGCTCGAATTCTGCGATTTTACCATCATTTCCCCGGGCGCTTCCGAAGACAGGCTTTGCTTTTGGCGGCTCAAACTGCAAAATCTCACCTTTGAAAACAGGACCGTCTTTGCAGCAGCGTTTGTTTCCTTCGGTGGTGGTGATTGTACAGCCAAGACAGGCTCCCACACCACAAGCCATGTTTTTTTCCATGCTCAGGTAAGACTGAACCCCAGCTTCAAGGCAGATTTTCTGTACATAAGCAAGCATGGGGGTCGGGCCACAGGCATAAAGCACGGTGTAGCCCTTTTCTTTGAGAGTCTGAGCCGTAAGGGCAGCAGGCAACATTCCGTGAACACCGACCGAGCCGTCATCAGTCGTGACAGTAAGCTCATTGGCTTTAATGTATTCCAAACCGTAAGAACCACTCTTGAATGAAGCAAAGAAATCGTATGATTTTGGTGCAAGAGTTGAAGCAAAGCCAGCTACTGGAGCTACGCCAATTCCGCCACCTACGATACAAACTTTGTCAGTTTTTTGAGGAGCCGGGAAGGAATTTCCTGTCGGGCCAATCAGCTCAACTTCATCGTTCTTTTTGAGAGCACACAGCTCCTGAGTACCCTTTCCTTTTTTGAGAATCAGAAATTCAATATGTGCTGCTTCTCCAGCCTTCCTTGACATATACACACTGATTGGCCGGCCAAGCAGGACACCAGATTTAGCGGAACGAATCATGTAGAACTGACCCGCCTCAGGAACTGGAATATCAGATGAGCCTGTTGACAAATCTGATACCATCAAAACTTTTAGATTCCAGACACTATCAAAAGGAACGGCACCTGGCTCAACATCACAATGTGTTACAATACCCTTGCCGAAAATTGGCAATGGATCGCCTTTACAGTCAGTCAATTTTTTCATTTTTACTTTCCGTTACAAACCAAGTTCTTTTTTTGCATTCAACAAGTCTGCCGTTGAGTCCCGGCAAGCTTTTCCAGCCGCATCAGCAATGTCTTTTAAGCAGAGAGTTCCCTTTTCCCGGGATTCAGCAAGGCTCTCGTCCTTTTTCCATGCACACAAAATGCCGCGGCTTGAATTGACTGTGCCGCCGGCCTTATCCAAAAGTGTAGCCGCAATTCGGGCTGCTCCCCCCTGTGCACCATAGCCCGGAATAAGGAAGAAAATGTCTGGATAAGCGTCACGAAGGGCACGGGCATCACTTTCTTCGGTACAGCCAACAACTGCACCAAGAGGAGAACAAGTCTGCTCTGGGTAAAGTGCTTTGAATTCAGCTGAAATTCGCTCCAGCTCACCGCCAGTTTTGTCGAGAACACGGCCGCCAGCCTTTAATTCCTGCTGCTCAATATCAACCATGCCAGGATTAGATGTTCGCAAAAGAACGAAAATGCCCTTTCCGCCCACAGCCTCATTTGTTACAGGCGCTGTTGACGGTTTGCAGTATTCTGTGAAAGGTTTGAGAGTGTCAAAACCCATGTAAGGGTTAATCGTAATGATGTCTGTCTCAAAATCGCTGCCTTTTCCAAAGTGAGCACGGGCATATGCCTTTGCTGTGTCAGCGATGTCTCCTCGTTTGATGTCGCTGATTGCGATAAAACCAGCCTCGTGAACGGCCTTAATCGTCTCGATGTAGGCTTTTAAGCCCTCAATTCCCATTGCCTCATAATAAGCAATCTGAATCTTAAAACAACAGGCTGACTTTTCAGCTGCCACCCGCTTGATGATTTCCCTATTATAAGACAAAATCGCTTCAGCTGGAGAAGAAAAAACCTTCAAAACTGACTCCGGGATATAAGACGGATCTGTATCCAAACCAACGCAAAGCGGTCCATTCTGCTTCGCAACTTCTTGTAATTGTTCCATTAAATGTTTCATTTTTTTCTCCTACAATCCTCTTGCCCACGGATATGTGCTTAAATATGGATCCGGCTTGACTGCGGATGGCGTTGACCATACCTCGTCAATAAGTCCCTTGTCATTGATTCTTCCGATTCGAACCTGCTTGTACAAGTGCTGGTTTCCGCCGTCAATTGTGACAGTGCCTTCTGGAGCCGTAAAACTCAGGCCCTTTGCAGCCACTCGAACTGCTTCAACTTCAAAGCTGCTGGCTTTTTCACATGCCGCTGCCCACATATAAACTGCGATGTAAGCCGCCTCTATGGGGTCTCCCGTCATGCGGTCGCTTCCGTAGGCATTTTTGTAGTCAGAAACAAATTTTTCGTTACGAGGTGTCTGGGTTGTCTCATAGTAATTCCATGAAACCAAGTGGCCGACCAAATTCTCCAAGTCCATTTTCGCAACTTCTTCTTCAGCGATTGAAAAACTCATGACAGGAATTGTTTTTGAAGTAATTCCTGCCTTTACCAGAGCTGCAAAGAAAGCAACATTTGAATCGCCATTGAGAGTATTCAGAATGACATCGGGCTTGGTTTCAAGAATTTTCTCGATAACAGCAGAAAAATCCGTTCCACCCATGGGAACATATTCCTCGCCGACACATTCTCCCTCAAGCTGAGCCAACTGAGCCTTGATAATTTTGTTTGCCGTGTGAGGGAAAACATAATCACTTCCAACAAGGAACATTTTTCTTCCGATTGTCTCCGCACAGTAATCAACGGCCGGAACAATCTGCTGATTTGGGGAAGCTCCCATGTACATGATATTTGGACTTGCCTCCATTCCCTCATACTGAACGGGATACCAAAGAAGACCGTAAAGTTCCTCAAAAACAGGTTTCACGGCCTTTCGTGAAGCCGAAGTCCAGCAACCAAAAACCGTGGCAACTTTTTCATGCTGAAGCAATTTTCTTGCCTCACTTGCAAAAATCTGAGGGTCACTGGCACCGTCTGCCTGAATAGCCTCAATTTTCTTGCCAAGGACACCCCCGGCCTCATTAATTTCTGAGATAGCCAGCAATTCAGCATCACGCACGGCAGTCTCACTGATTGACATAGTGCCTGAAAGTGAATGAAGGAGCCCGACTTTTACCGTATCAGCCTTCTTTTCATTGCAGGAAAGAAGCATAACGGAAGCAAGAATTCCCAACATTCCGAACACTATCTTTTTCATATTCGTCTCCTATAAAAACTCTGCGTTAGCAGCGTTGCATGGAGGCAACGAATCTGCAAGTTTTCGCCAACGGTGAAAACTTGGTCGTGAGAAAATTTCATGGATGTAATTTTCTCATGCCTCCTATTTTATAATCTCATAAGTTATCATCACTCCCTTACCTTTGACCTCACACTCCATAGGCTGAGAGAATTTAATATCAGAATCTTTTAGATGCTCATAAACAGATTGGCTTACGCGAATCTCTCCAGGCCTGCAGGCAGTTTCCATTCGGCTGGCGACATTTACGGTGTTTCCCCATACATCATAAAGGAATTTTGTCTTTCCGATAACACCTGCCGTAACAGGACCGCAATTTAGACCAATTCTCATTTCAAATTTAATTTCAGCGTTTTTATTGTAATCCGCCAAATCCAAATACAGTCCCTTGGCAAATTCGACCATAATACGGGCATGATCAGGATTTGATGTCGGAATTCCACAAGCCGCCATGTAAGCGTCTCCGATTGTCTTGATTTTTTCAACACCCATCACCCTTGCCCTCTCGTCAAAACGAGTGAACAAATCATTGAGTGCCGAAACGATTTCAGTCGCCGTGTGATTGCTGGAAACCTTAGTAAAGCTGACAATATCCGAGAAAAGCAGGGTTACATCAGGGAAAGCTTCAGCCACGGAATGAATATCGTATTTTAACTCGTCAGCAATTTTATCGGGAAGAATTGCCCTAAGCAACTGGTCAGACTTGTCTTTCTCGGCAGCAAGTTCTGAAGTTCTGGTTTGAACCATGCCTTCAAGACGGATGTTTTCCAGACGAATTTTACGCTGCTTAAAATAGAAGAATGCTCCAATCACATTTATAAGGACAATTAGCGCAATAATCCAGAAAACAGGCATCTGATAAACATAAGGCTTCTGCACGAAAAGCATTGCTTCGGCTTCCTCTGAATACATTCCCTCGGCATTTATCGCCATAACCAGGAAAGTATGCTTTCCGGGACTGATGTTCGTATAAGAAACACTTCGTCCCTTGCTTGCCGGACTAAAGCTGTCCTCGAAGTTAGTCAGCTGATGCTGAAACTGAATTCGCTCAGGAGCGTCAAAACTAATTCCAGTAAATTCGATTTCGACTCGCTTTGTGCCAGGCTTAAGAATGAATTCTTTATATTTTCCGTAATTGTAGGTCTCATCGTCAATGGTAACTTTCTCAATATGAACCAAAGGCATTACAGGATTTTCCCGGACTTTAATCGGATCATAAACAGCAAAACCGTCCACCATTGTGAACCAAAGCCGTCCGTGAGAATCACAGATGCTGAGTGCCGTTGAGGTTGTTCCGCCAGAATCAAGGCCATCATTTTTTGAGTAATATTGAAGGCTTTTAATTTTCTTTCCGCTATTGGCTGACTCCAAGAAATCATCCGTGTTTGCAGATGCAATTTCACTGTTGCTGGTAATCCAGACTGTGTTTGAAGTATCCTGAATAATCTGAAACACTGAATCGGTTTTGATTCCGTTGTCAGAATTTATGTTTTCGTATGAGCTGGGAACAGTATGGGCCGAATCGAAGGGCTTGCAGTAGCTTACGCCGCTTCCCGTACATATCCAGTAGGCTTCTTCCCTGTCCTGATTGATTTTAAATATTATATTTCCAGCCAGACCGTCATCAGAAGTAATATGAGCAATGATGGTCTCATTTTTCATCAGATAAATTCCACCGCCATCCGTGCCAATCCAGATAACTTCGTTGGTATCCTTGTAGATGCACATTACATACTCGTTTTCGAGACCATCAATCTGCTTAAAAGTGCTTATTTTTCCATCCGCATGAATTATGCTCAAACCTGTTGTAGTTCCGACATAGAACTCACCAGGAGAAGTTTCCAGGGCAACCCTGACTTTGTTGCCTGCAAGACCGTCCTCACTGGTCCAGCTTTTTATTTCTCCAGACCTTGGGTTATATAAAAGCTGTCCCGGCTTTGTGTAACAACTGACAAGAAGCCCATCGTCAGAAGTCATTGCCACATGCCGGATTCGGATTCCCTTTGTAAATTCCGTGATTTCGTTGCTTATTGACCGCTCACCAACATAGCACCTTACACCGTTATCAGTTCCAATCCAAAAGCGTCCCACAGAATCTTCTACGATTGCGTTTACCGAAGTACCCAGCTTTGTCACATCAAATTTTCCGTGAGTAAGTTTTCCTATGCCGTTTCTGTCCGTTGCAAACCAAATGTTTCCTTCTCGGTCACGGATAATCTTATTGATTTTAGCGGAAACCAAATCCTTATTGCTTGAAGCCTCGAAAACTCCCTTGTGGAAAGAAAAAGCGCCATGCTCAGTTCCGAAGATTATCGTTCCGTCCTGAGCAACATACATAGACCAGGTAGAAGAATTATCCAGGGCGGTCCCGGTTTTAAGGACTTTCAGGCTGGAGCTGTTCAGGCAAACCAAGCCATTTTCAGCCATTCCAATCCAGAATGTACCGCTTAAATCCTGAATGATTGAAGTAGCGAAATAACTTCCGAACTCCTTGTCAATTTGCGGAATAGTATGAAAAAGCCCGTCAGAAAAGAGAAAGAGACCGTTTTCGTTTGAAGTAATCAGCCAGACCCGACCAGCCGTATCGCAATACAAAGAAACGGCGATAATTCCCTTGGAGACCGTTCCAGCCTGAAACTGCGGCGTTATAAGATGTCCCCGCGGCGTAAGATAAACTACGCCCGCAGCCGTTCCAATCCAGATATTTCCAGCCTTATCCTCGCAAAGGGCACGGACTGAATTATTCGGAAGACCATTTTTGTTAGTGTAGGCCTTGCTCGTGCCGTCAGGGAAAATTTTATGCACGCCCTCATCATTTGAGCCAATCCAAATGTTTCCTTTTGAGTCTTCGAGAATCGTGCGTACTGAAGAAAATTTGTAGTCATTAGTCCGGCTTCGTCTGATATTTGTAAAAGCAACGCCATCAAAACGAACCAAACCTTCATAAGTTCCAATGTTCAGATAGCCGTCTTTTGTCTGAACGATATCATTTGCCGTTGTGCCGGTAAGGCCGCCGAAAGAATTCCATGTCTGATAAACATAATTATCCAGAAAAGATTTCTGCGCAAAAAGAGCTGAACCAGCCAATAAAGCAAGTGAAAGGAAAAAACACTTTTTCATTCCTATATTATAAAGTGAAATAAAACAATTCACAATGAAAAAAAGGGGCAGAAAATAAGTTTTTAAATTCTCATTAGAAATTATGACAAAGCTAAATTCTTCCGATAATCATAACATGACTACACGAAAAGCCGTTTTTTATACATTTGCATTTTTTCTCTTCGTTCTCATTGTTCCCCAGCTATGTGCCCAGAACGACTCCAATATGTCTCCCAGCGAAGCCGCAATAGCAAGAAAAAAATTCGTTGACTATTCAAAGCAATTCATTGGCAAACCCTATGTCTCAGGCGGAATCGGCCCCAATTCTTTTGACTGCTCAGGCCTTATTTTCACCGTTTCAAGGGAATCAATCGGAAAGCAGCTTCCCAGAACCACGAAAGCAATTTACAACTACTGCGAGAATGTTGACGCAAAAGAACGGGAAGCAGGTGATTTGGTCTTCTTCAAGACAACGGCAAGCGGCGAAGTTTCCCATGTCGGAATTTACATCGGCAGCAGTCAGTTCATACACTCGGTAAGTGACGGCCCAAACACAGGCGTAATCGTTTCTTCACTAAGAGAAAACTACTGGAAATCACATTATTTCTGCACCAAACGCTTTCTACCGGCATCAAATTCTGACTTGCTGGCAGACGCAGACAAAAAATCAGGCTCAGCTTCAGCAGAAAAGACATCTTCATCAGGCTCTTCTGTCATCTCAACGCAGAAAATGGTACGCTCTAGTGGCGACTCTTTCCTAAAATCGCTGGTACTTGATGCCTCTATTTCCCTTGACTGGTCTTTTTTCACGCCGGAATATTTCAGATTGAACAGCCGTGGTTTCGATACCATGATTCACGCCAGATATGCAGGCACCAGCTTACAGCCTGGTCTGGGCAGCTACCTTCGCTATGATGCGGGAACCGGCAACTTCCAGCTTCCCATAGTGCTTTCTCTCACCGTAAATGAATTTTTCAGGGTTTTTGCGGGTCCCGTAATCTCAATCGGTCAGGCCAGCCAACCAGGAAACTCTGATGTAGAAATCGAAAATTCCTTCTTCCCTGGCATAATCGGAGTCTGCCTCAGCACTCCCAGCGTAAAAGTCGGAAAAACCTTGATTTCTCTCGTTCAGGACATTCACTACACAGTCTTCAATGACACCGACGGAAGTGCCCTTTCTTTCGGAAAAAGCATCACCACTGGTCTAGTCTTTGCAACTGGCGTTAGAGTAACCCTCCCGCTAAAAAATGTTTTATAATTATAGAATGAAGTTTTTTTGTGCAAACATTAACCGGCGGCCGCCCTTCCGCAGCTCGCTAACGCTCGGTCGCTTTGCGACTGGCTTTGCCACTGCTACACGGCGGAGCAGCCTTTTTTTCCTGTCATTTTTCTTTTTCTCCCTGGTTTTTCTTTCTTGTCGCCCGCAAATTGCAATCAAGGCAGGAGCAAATGACTCGGCCTCTATTTTCTTTTCCACTGGATTTTCTGAAGCCACGGCAAGAACCCTGCAAAACCTGACCGGGGCAAATCCAGATGCGGCTCTTTTCAGCAAGGATGACATTCTTCTTCTGCTTAAATCAGCTGGAGCCATAAATACTAGTGCTGTCCTGCCAAAGCCTAACGAAATCAGCGCAAGCGGAACCATAAGCCAAGTGGCTGACAATCCCCTTTCTAAAACCGGCCTTTTGTCAAAAAACGATAAATCACTTACGCTAACCATAGGGCCAAAGCAAATCTCAGCCTTTTACGAGCTTTTAAACGAAGATGCAAAGTCCTACCTCGACTTAATGATGATTCCCGCCCTAATTGGCGAAAAAATGGACTCAAAAGAATACGAAGATTTACTCTCGTCAATGTACGGTCCGACCTTTGCGCAAGAAATTGTTGGCGGAAAATTAACGATAATTCTCTCTTCTCCAGATGGCCGCCGGACGCTCAAAGAGACAATCACCCTCGGGGAACTGTTAACCGCCAGCGAGGAAAAATCCTGGTGCGTGAAATACTAAATAATGCCACATCAACCGCCAGCGTTTTTGCGCTTGCTTGGATTTGATTTTTTCGTAACGCAGAATGCTCCAACCACGGCAGTTAATAATCCCACAAAAACCGTAAGTCCCAGAAAATGCACTGGCGGGAATGTGGAAATAGCCAATGCACCAAAAGAAAGCGCCGTGGTCAAAAATGAGAGGAAAATCGCAAAAGTCGTAAGCTTCGCCGAAGCAGATTTCTGGCCAGTTTTTTCCCCTGCTTCTATCGCATAAATTATGTAGTCCAGCCCCAGTCCAAAAACCAGCACCATAGCCGTAATGGGGAAAAAACTCAGGTGAATCTTGCACAAAAGCAGGACAGCTGTAGTCACCAGCGTTACCAAAAGCGGAACAAAGGCAATTTTCAATACAAGGACAGGTCTATAGCAAAAGCATAAAATTGCAATGACAATCACAAAAGCAAGGACCAGCATTTTGAGCATAGTTTTCGAAAGAATATCCAGCTGTGAAGAAATATCCTTAACCTTATTTACGAAGAAAATTCCCTCGTGAGAATCAGCATAGTCCCTAAAAAACTGCTCCTCTTCCGCTTTTGCATGTAATGGCATTACACAGGAATAAAAGGCGGAATCTATTTCACCTATCCAAAGATTTTCAATTCCCTCTCTAATTTGCTTTGGAAGACTGGAATCAGAAGGATGAAGAAAAATGTTTTCTAACGAACGGTAGTTATTTTTATAATTCTCTGCCATCTCTTTTGCTTCAAAGTCACTGTACCCCAATGCTTCAAATTGCTCCTTTACAAGTGGCAGTAATTTTTCCGCCGCTTTTTGGCTTTTTCTTTGCTTTTCTTCTGACGGGATAAATTGCCCTACCGAAAGATAGCCTCCAAGTTTTCCAGCCGAAACGGCCTCATCTAGGACATAAGCAAGCTCTTCATTTTTTTGCAGCAGCTTTTCTTCGTTTTCTGCCTTTAAGATAAAGTACCAGCCGCTTGCCCCTGTATTCAAAACTTTTGCCGAAAGAATCTCGTTACGGAGCATTTGTTTAGACATGGAATAAAGTTCCTGAATGTTGTTTTGAATTTTTAACGAACGATAGTTAGCGCCTATCACTCCCAGTGCCAAAACAACAAGCAAAAGAGGAAGAGCAAGGAAGAAGCCAGCCAGCCCCCGCACAAATCGCTTAGTCGAAGCATTCTCTCGCACATTTGCAGCCAAAGAGTAGCATTCGCCAGTGTCATTCAAGCTCGCAAGCCGATTTTTCCAATTCAGAATCGACAAATCTCTATTTTTTGGCATTTTCAGCAAGGGATAGAGGGCGACTACCGAAAGGTAGGCTGTCGCCAATCCAGTGAACAAAAAGGCGCTCACCTGTTTTAAAAGCGGGAAAGGCGCAAAGAACAAGGCCGCAAAACAAATTTCTGTAGAAGCAAATCCCAAAGTAATGCCCCGGAAAATATACTTACGAACGGTAGTTCCTGAATCACAGTCAGTATTTGCCTTCCAGTTGGCAAAATAGTGAATTGAATAATCAAGGCAGGTTCCAATCAGCGTTGTTCCGAAAACAAATGTAAGGACATGAATTCCCCGGAAAAACAGAAGCACGGAAACGAAGCCAATTCCGCATGAAAAGGCAACTGCCAGAGCCGAGACAAGTGCTGGAACAATCGAACGGAAAATATACAAAAAAACAATGACAATCAGAGTCAGCGAGACAGTTGAAATTATTGAAATTTGCATCTGTGCTGACGAAGAGCTTTCATAGCTGTGGAAGGGAACGCCAGAAAAAATGAAATCAAGCTCGCCTGAGTCACGCCCATCATCATTCTGGGCTTGCCGTATAATTCCCGCCGTAACATCGTAAATATTCTTAACGGTATTTTTTTTACTTGCCAGGGCTGAACCTTTCTCTGAAACCCTACCCCGAATCAAGACATAGAATTGGCCGTCTTTTTCACAAAAAAGCACTTCATCCCTGAGAGACATATTCGTGCTTGAAAGAGAGCCACCCTGCAAAAGATTGCGAAGATTTCTCTCACTGAGTAAAAAGGGATCTTCCGCCAAGTTAGATAAATCTGAAATGCTGAATGTACCGAAGACGCTGGAAAGAGCATCATTTGCAATTTCTTCTTCTCCCCCGTTTTCAAGAAGTTTCTGGCTCTCGTCATCAATAAGGGAAAAACGATTTTTATGCAGCCAGCTGGTAATTTCTGCGACGGAAGAAGAATCCACATAAAGCGTGAGTGAATCAAAAAAATCAGGATTTACCCGCCCCTCGTCATCAAGATAATTTGAATAGAGTTTTTCGGCGGCCAGCTTTGCTTTTTCAAAAGAATCAGCCTTCGCAAGAATCGTAACGGCACGCCCGGTCTTTGAAGCAAGGGCGGTGTCAGCCTTCTGAACCTCATGCAGGCTGGAAGATGGCGGAAGAATCTCAAAAAGACTCGTTCCGAATGATATTTTTGGGGAAATTACAAGAGAAATCAAAAATGCGCCGAGGATCAGGCCGTGAAAGCATAGCCAGATTGCAGGAAATGTTTTTTTACGCCCGAAAATCACGACCGCTCCTCCAGCATCAGACATTTATTTTTCACTGAATAAAGCTTTATCTTCAGGTGCGAGGCTTGCAGGATAAGAATAATTTGAGAACTCATATTTTGTGAAATCCCCGCTAGGCTCATGCAAAACAACCGTATCGATTGCTGAACGGCCTGCCATCTCAATCTGAGAGATAAAACCTTTTACAGAAGAATCTTTGGGAACAAGATTTGCGTTCCAGTCGCTTGCATCCCCAATGAATTCAATGTCAAAATTCTTTGTGAGGGCATTAGCATTTCCGTCAAAAAGAGAAGTAATTAGTGAAGAAACTTGCTCAAAAGTTGCGTTTCCGCCACTTGCCATCACGGATTTTTTGCCCTGAGCCGAAGTCTGTACGATTCCGCTTTTTGTGATTGCCATTGAAGAAGCGATTGGCTTCTGTGTCTTCCACAAAATTCCGTCCTCAACAGCAATAACAAAAGTTCCAGACGACTTGATTTCTCTCTTGATTTTCTTAATCATCTTGGTTTGGTTAAAATTTCCTTTTGAAATCTTGTTTTTTGCGATGTTAGCACAGACCTCGTTTAATACGGCCGGCGTGTCCTTAGACTGAGCCGAAACAAGCGAAGTTGCCGCAAGTGCCACTGTCACAGCCAAGGCTAAAATCTTCTTCATTTTAATCATTTTGGAATCCTCCGTTAGCCAATAATTTCTCTACTTTTTCCGTCCAGACCTTTGGCAGGACGAATTGTGTTTCTCCAGTTCTTGTGTCGATACACATCTGGGTGACCGAACCTTTTGTGGTGAGCTTGCCAGTCTTCGCATTGTAAAGCTCAAACTGAATTTTAATCATATTTTCGTATTCGGCAAGAGTCGCCTTTGCCCGGCAAGTGTCACCAAAGTGCAATGAACGGACATATTTTATCCTGACATCAACCACAGGATAGCTGTAGCCTGAGTCTTCCATTGCGATGTAATTATAGCCGATTTTATCGAGAAGAGCGCATCTTGCCCTCTCAAAATAATTGATGTAATTTCCGTGCCAGACAATTTTCATTGAGTCCACTTCAAAGAAATCTACCTTGAATTCAACTTCTGTAGAAAGTTTCATAACAGCTCCTGTGTTTGCTCTCGCTCAATTATAGCGTAGAACGAAAAAATCTACTATCATCTTCTTATGAAAAACGAAACTCAAAAGCACAGCCAGAGAATAGAAATTCTTTTTGAAGACGAATACATCTGCGTAATAAACAAGCCTACAGGAATCCTGAGCGTCCCCAGCCAGTCAAAAGACAAGTCAGCCCTCACCGTCCTCGAAGAAATCATGCGACGGAACGGAACATATTCAGCAAAACACCGCCCCTTTGCAGTCCATCGCCTTGACCGGGACACAAGTGGCATTATGATGTTTGCCCTCAGCGAAATTGCCCAAAAGAAAATCATGGACAGCTGGCATAAAATGGTCAGCGAGCGCCTTTACCGTGCAGTAGCCGAAAATCCAAAGAATCCCAAAAAACTTCTTCCTCTCTCAGGTCTTATTGACGACGATTTAGCCTTTAACGCTAGAAACATCGGCTTCGTTCCCAAAAAAGACGAAGGCAAAAAGGAGCAGGCAAAAAAGCCAATCAAAACTGTTCCCGCACGCACCAATTTCACCACAATTCTTAGGGGAAAAACCCACACCCTTTTTGAGCTTTCTCTGGACACAGGCAAAAAGAACCAGATTCGCGCTCACCTCGCATCAAAAGGTTATCCGCTGGCAGGCGATAAAAATTTCCGAGCAAAGACCGACAATTTTGGCCGCCTCTGTCTCCATGCCTGTACGCTGGAATTCACACATCCCTTTACCGGGCAAAAAATGCGTTTTGAAGTCCCAGAGCCAAAAGAATGGAAGCTTTATGTCGAAAAAGGCGATTTTAATGCACCAGGCTCAAAAAGGCAGGGAAGGTTCGGAAAATCAGACAATGCCTTTAAAAAACAAGAATCCTTCTCACTAGGCAAAAAACGCCTGAGTGCGAAGGATAAAGCTCATTTGGATTTTATCTCCCAAGGCAAGCTTCGTTAGTTCTTTGCCTCGAATTCTTCAAGCTGACCAGTCGCCAAAATTAAATCATAGGGAGTCATGGCATAGTCACACTTGATTTTTCGGGAAGCCAGGGCATGAGCCAAAGAAGCGCTGATTGCGGCATCAAGAGTCTTTCGGTGCTGAGCCAAAAGGGCTGCAATCAAGCCACTAAGGACATCTCCGCTTCCGGCTTTTGCAAGACAAGGCTGGCCAAAAGGATTAACAAAAAGCTTGAATTTAAAGCCGTCAAAATGTGCGATAATCAAATTGGCACCCTTTAGGACAAGAGTTTTCTTTGGGAATTTTCGGCAAAATTTTTCGGCAAATTCCATGCGGTTAAGCACACATTCTTCTACAGAATATTCACCCAAATCGCAGTTTTTTAGCATAGCCTGAAATTCTTTTGGATGTGGCGTAAGAACAACACCCTTTTCCTTTTTTTCGAGGAAGTTCTTTAAGCCCTGGGCATGACAGGCATCGGCATCAATAACACATTTTATGTTTCCGTGCTCCAAAATATAATCAAAATAAATCTGGGCGGCTTCATCTTTTCGCCCCAAGCCCATTCCAAAAGCAATTACATTTGTTTTTTCTGGAATTTCAGAAGAAACCATAAGCTCTGGGAAAATATCAAGGCCTTTTTTAGAGCTGTTTTTGTGAACGAGAGTAACAAGCCCTGCACCAAATCGAAGGGCAGCAGAACCCGCAATAGCAGCTGCCCCCTGCTTTTCTCCGCTGACCACGGCAACATGCCCGAAAGAACCTTTATTCACATTGTAAACAGCTCTGTGAGGAAGGAACAAATCACTTTCTTCGAGCAACATGCCTTTTACGAGATTTGAATTCGTTGAATTTTCATAGAGACGACGATTTACACCAAGCTCGGCACATCTCACCTGACCAACGAAATCCTTTGCCATGTCACTGAAAAGGCAAGTTTTTAAAGCCCCCATGGTAACAGTCAAGTCTGCCACAAAAGCCCCTTCCGCAACAGTGCCGTCCTCATGCAAGCCGGTGGGAACATCACAGGCAATTTTAAAGCACTCGCAGGCATTCATGTCGCCCAAAGTGCCCCTTGTTTTTTCATCCAGTTCATCATGGAAACCGCTTCCAAAAACACAATCAACGATAATGTCAGTGAAGCGAAGGTCATAGAAAGACAAGTCCTCCCGCTTTACAAACCGAACGCCACATTTTTCGGCACGATCAGCCTGAAGCTTACAAAGCTGGCTTTTTGGCTCAAAAAACTGAATGATGCTGACATCATAATCAAAACGAAGCTTGCGGGAAAGAGTGTATCCGTCGGCACCGTTGTTTCCGCCACCGCAAAGAATGAGGATTTTTTGGGCTTTTCGCCGCTCAGTGCATGGAGGTGTTGGATTGCGAATGGCCATTTCCAGAGACATGGCGGCATTTTCCATCATTATTTCTTCAGTAAGGCCATAAGAAGCTCGGCAAGAAGCGTCTAGTTTTCGTGTATCAAGATAAATTTTCTGCATATCATTTCTATTTTATCCTATTTTGACAATAAAGCTAGTTTAAATTTTTAGATTTTAAAGATATTTTTGGATAAAAAAAGCGTCCGCAAAAGACGCCCTTATGGTAGCCTGCGAGATGATTTCCAATCCCCCATCCCCAACAAAAAAAGCCGCCTGTTTTCACAAGCGGCTCTCATTCAGCTTATTTCACTGCCTTTTTCAATTCGTCTACTTTGCCGGTCTTTTCCCAGATTATCAAAAATCTGTCTTACAAGCTCATGCAAAGGAAGTTTTTCGCTTTTCATCGAAAGCCAGAAATGAAGTTTTTCTCGGTTTTCTTCGTTTTTCAGGCGGATATTACGCTGTATTTCTGTAAGCTGGACAATAACCTGATTTTCCCGGGCAAAATGCCTGATTCTTGTCATGATTCTCAGGGAATAGCACAAGTCAACGCAGAGAACACCGTAAAAAAATCCGACTACAAAGCTGAATTCAATATGACTGGTAAACCAGTAAAGCCATTCAAGAATCCTGGGATGAATCAGAAAGTAGTAAACGGCGCTTAAAAGCCACCAGTAAAAAGTAAATTGAGGACAGATGATACCCTTTATGTTTCCCCAATTTTTTGAATAATCCCAAAGGCGGATTTTCATTCCCACAATAAAAATCATGCCGGCAATAAATTCAAAAAATGTAATGCAAAGGGCCATAAGGGCAAAAAGAACTGCTTTCTGCAAATGAGGGTTTTCAATAAAGCTTACATCAATAAAGGACAGCAGAAAAAGAATTACAAGGCTGAATCCGTAAAGGGGAAGGTAGGGACCTGTTAGAAAACCCGGATTTATCCATTTCCGTTCAGGATTATTCTTAGAAAAGAAGCGGCGGAAAATAAGTTCAATTCCCCAGCCGATAATGCTTCCTGTAAAAAACAAAAAAGTGATGACAAGAAAAAATTTCATATCACCATTTTACATACAAATCGTACTTGTGAAAATAAAAAAAAGCCGCCTGTTTTCACAAGCGACTTTCATTCAGTTTATTTCACTGCTTTTTTAAGTTCATCAACTTTGTCGGTTTTTTCCCAGGTAAAGCCCTCGCGGCCGAAGTGGCCGTAGTTGCTGGTGGCACGGTAGATTGGCTTCCGCAAGTCCAAAGTCTTTTCAATTCCGGCTGGCGAGCAGTCAAAGACCTTCTTTACAGCCTCGACGATTTTTGCGTTCTCGACTTTTCCCGTGCCGAATGTCTCAACCATGATTGAAACCGGGTGGGGAACGCCGATTGCATAAGAAAGCTGGATTTCAGCCCTGTCGGCCAGCCCTGCCGCAACGATGTTCTTTGCGATATAACGGGCCATGTAGGCTGCAGAACGGTCAACCTTTGAAGGGTCTTTTCCTGAGAAAGCGCCGCCTCCGTGACGGCCGGCACCGCCATAAGTGTCAACGATGATTTTTCGGCCGGTCAAGCCTGCGTCTCCGTGAGGGCCTCCCACAACGAAGCGGCCTGTGGGGTTGATGTAGTATTTTGTTTCGCTGTCAAGCAAACCGGTCGGCTCAAGAACCGGCTTAATAATTTCGTCGATGATTGTCTTTTTGATTGTGTCGTAGTCCACATCTGGATTGTGCTGATGACTTACGACAACTGCATCAATTCGCACCGGCTTGTGATTCTCGTCGTATTCAATCGTGACCTGTGACTTTGAGTCCGGACGAAGCCATTTGATTGTGCCGTTTTTTCGAAGCTCTGCCGCTCTTTTAAGGATTTTGTGGGCATAAACCAAAGTTGCCGGCATGTACTCAGGTGTCTCATTGGTGGCAAAACCGAACATGATTCCCTGGTCGCCCGCTCCCTGCTGTCCCTCGTACTCTTTGAGGCCGCTTCCAACGACACCCTGGTTGATGTCAGGTGACTGATTGTGGATTGTGTTCAAGACAGCCATTGTGTCAGCGGAAATTCCGTAATCCTCGTTTGTATAGCCGATGTCACGGACTACATCACGAACGACTTTCTGAAAATCAACGTCAGCGTGGGTCGTAATTTCGCCGCCAACTAAAACCATGCCCGTAGTGGCATAAGTTTCACAAGCGACATGTGACTGAGGATCAGCTGCCAGGCAAGCGTCAAGGATTGCGTCAGAAACCTGGTCGCAGAGCTTGTCAGGATGACCTTCGCTTACTGATTCAGATGTAAAAAGATAGTGATTGTTAGATAAGATAGCACTCATAACGAGCCTCCTATTTAGCAAGATTTTGTTCCCTCATACGAAAGAACCCCGCCTGCAATTTGGATAAATCGACGGGAGATTTAGACTATTCATATTGAATATAATGCAAAAAAAGGGAAAAGACAAGGGAAGCAAGAGATAAAAAAAGTGGCAAATTCAGAATATATACATTATAATTTAAGGAATGAAAGGAGCCTTTATGAAGCGTAATAAGGTTATAAACACAGTGGATTTCAAAGAATTTGTCGCAAACGATGTTAATAATCAAAAGGGAATATTCCATCCAATAAAGGCAAGTTTCCTGGAGCGTCTTTTTGTCAAAAAAGTATCATGCAAAAGACTACACCCGAACGCCTCGGATGAGTTCACTTTTTCAGACATTGGCCCTAGCTACAGGATTATCTCTGAATACGAAAAGAATTTCAGGCATTATCTTTCAAAAGGTCAGCGTCTGGAGCTTGAGCCTCTCACAATCGAAAAGCTCCGCCCCCGCGGCTACCTGATTCTCAACGGCCACCACAGATGGGCAGCTGCAATGCGTGTAGGCTTAAAGCGGGTTCCTGTCGAAATCGTCAACCTTGCCCAGGAATCAGACATCAAAAAGATTCTCGAAAACTCAAAACACAACAAGCGGGTCACTCTTGATTTGGACGAAGTTGTCTTTAAATCAAACGATGATCCATATCTCGAAAAGCGACTTCACTTTCCCTTCAACTTAAAATTCAAAAAAAGAATCCGGCTTGGTATTCCAGCCCTCTTTTACTTTCTTTCCAAAAACGGCTATGACATCTGGGTTTATTCGGCAAATTACTACTCAATCGATGATGTCAAGAGCTTCTTCCGCCATTATTCAGTCAATGTAGACGGTATCATCACTGGTACGGCAAAAAAGAAGCAGAATCCGACAAAAGCCGATGCCGAAATGGAGCAGCTGATTGCCAACAAATATCAGGAAACCCTGCACATTGACAACGATTTGATTCTTTTGACTCATAAAGAAACCGGCGATTTTCAAGAATATGAGCTGAACGCAAATGCCGAGGACTGGTCTAGAAAGGCAATCACCATAATCGGAGAAATTGAAAATGCTAGAAAAACTGAAAATCTTTAAAAAGAAGACTGAACCATTCAGAATGAGGGTCTCCTTCGACCTCGATGAGGTGCTTTTTGTTTCACAGCGCACTCATAAAGTCGAGCCGGCCCTCCCTTTTCCTCTTAATAAGATTTACATCGAACGATTACGTTTCGGAACCCCAAGACTAATCAATACTCTTCAAAAAATGGGCTTTGATGTCTGGGTCTACACATCGTCTTTTCGCACGCAAAAATACATCAAACATCTCTTCAGATTTTATGGGGTGAAATTCAACGGAATCGTGAACGGTCAGCGGCATCTAAAGGAAGTCCAGGGACAACGAAGAGAAATCCTGCCACAAAAAGTGCCACCAAGATACAATATCTCTCTTCATGTTGACGATGAGACGGTCATCTGCTCCTACGGAAGCCAGATGGGATTTGAAGCCTACCAGCTGGATGCTCCAGATGATGACTGGGTCGAAAAAGTAATCGCCAAAGCCGAAGCCGTCAAAAAGAAAAAGGGGCTTTAATCGCCCCTTTAAGAATTATTTTTCTATTGTTATGCTCTGATCAGCAGTGAAAGATTTTCCCGGCTCCAGAGTGATGAGAGCCGCTTTTTCTTCCCACTCGTGCTCAGTGTTCTCGGCATCAGCAGTTCCGTACCATGGCTCAATGCAGTTAAAGCCGTTTCCGTCAGCTCCCGCAGCACCATTTCCGCCCTGCCAGACCATAAGGTAAGGATAGCCAGCGCAGTTTACTTTTACCAGAGAGCCGTCTTTTTTGTTACGCAAGCCCACCCAGTTTGACTTGAATGCCGTAAAGAAGTGACCGTTACCGAATCCGTCAGCGTTAATCGGGATGATTCCGGCTTCTTTTTCGCCGTAAGGCTTTGTGCATGGGGCTGTTCCCTCTTCATCAACGGCAAGCTGAGCCGCATCGTTCAAGAGAACTGTGGTAAGAGGCTCCCGGCGCTCGAATTCGTACTGATAGTCAGCATTTGTCGTGCCTTTTGGGTCTGTGTTGCGAGGGCAGCAGAAAGCAGTGTGGCTTCCGACAGAGAAAAGCATCGGTGTTGAATCTGTGTTAGTTACGGTCGTTGTAAAAATAAGGCCGTTTTCTTTGAGCTCATAATGAGTCTTGAGGCTGAATTTCCAGGGGAACTTGTCGGCAGTCTCAGCATTTTCAGTAAGTTCAAAAGTTGCCGAAGTTTCGCTCTGCTCGATGATTTTGTGCTCCATATCACGGCTCATTCCGTTGTTCACAAGATGATATTCCTTGTCGCCGTAAGTGTAGAATCCGTCCTTAATACGGCCTACATGGGGGAACAAAACAGGTGCGTGGAATTTCCAGACTTCCTCCGGGCCTTCAAATACATATTTTGTGCCGTCTTTAACGCTGCGGAAAGAATTGATTTCTGCTCCGTGCGTGCTGATAACTACTTCGTAGTTGCTGTTTTTAAGTGTGATTGTCATAGGTTTATTCTAGCACAATCTATTATATTTTCGCAAATAGTGCTATTATTTTCTTTAATATAACTTAAGGAGTTTTTATGTTTAACAGAGTCGAATACAAAAAAAATGCTCTCGCTATCCTGCATAACAACTGGAGCCTGCCATGTCTCCTCACAATTATCTATGTAGTCCTTGGCTGTTTTGCTGACATGACCCCCTTCCTCGGTATAATCGTTAGCGCAATTATGAGTGTTGGAATTTCCTTTACCTTAATGAAAATGGCTTATGTTTTCACTTCAGGCAATCTCCAGACAGAAAAAGTTTCTTTCTCTACATTTTTGGAGGCACTGGAAGACCGTTGGCTTGTTTCTCTCCTGGCCGGTCTCTGGAACGCACTTTGGGTCATTCTCTGGTCCCTTCTCTTTATCATCCCAGGAATCGTAAAAGCCTACAGCTATTCGATGATGTTCTATGTAGTCGCAGAAAATCCAAAAATTGGAGCAATAAAAGCCATGGATATCAGCAAAATCCTTACACAAGGCCACAAGGCTGATTTGTTCATAATGGACTTGAGCTTCCTCGGCTGGATAATTTTGAGCATACTTTCATGCGGAATCGGTTTTATCTGGCTCTATCCCTACATGACCATGACTGAAATAAACGCATACTACGACTTAAAGCGAATGGTCTTCGCTCAAAACAAACTTACCCCGGCAGATTTCGAGGCATAAGAGGCATACAATGAAGAATAAAAAAGGTCTTTTCATATTAATAGTGCTAATCGCCCTTTCCTTGATTTTCGGAATCAAATCAATCATCACAAAAGGCCTTAGCAAGCCCAATTTTTCATTTTCTTTCTCAACCAGCAGCGATTTTGATGACGAATACGAAGACGAATTCAGCGATGAATTTGACGAAGATTTTTCAAACAACGGAACCTTGGGAAGAATCATAAGCATCGCCCGAAACAAAAACACTGATTCACCCGTAACAAGCAAAAAAACTCCCTATATCGCCGTAATTCACATCCGTGGCATAATTTCTGAAGAAAACAAAACCTACAACCAAAAATGGCTTTTAAAACAAATAAAAAAAGCCAAAAATGACCCCAACAATCGCGGGATCATGCTTTTCATCAACTCGCCTGGAGGCACAGTCTACGAATCTGACGAAGCCTATCTGGCCCTCATAAACTATAAGCAAGTCACAAAACGCCCGGTTTTCGCTTACTTCGGTGCTCTCGCAGCAAGTGGTGGCTATTATATTGGCTGTGCGGCAGATGTCATATTTGCAAACCGCAACTGTCTCACCGGCTCCATAGGCGTAATCGCAGGTCAGGTTATGGATGCGACTGAACTTCTCGACAAAGTTGGAGTCAAAATGACCACAATCACGGCTGGAAAAAACAAAAACATGGGAAATTACAACAGCAAGCTCACTGAGGAGCAGCGGGCAATTTTTCAGTCCATTGCAGATGAAGCCTACGAACAATTCACGCAAATCGTTGCAGAATCAAGGGAAAAGCCCATCGAAGAAATCAAAAAAATTGCCGATGGCCGAGTTTACACGGCAAATCAGGCAAAAGCCCTGGGCCTTATTGATGCCGTAGCTGAATACGAAGTTGCCAAAGATGATTTCAAAGACTATTTCTCTGGAACAGAAGAAAAAGCTGGTGAAGAAGTGATTTTTGTTGATTACAAATACCGCTACGAAGAAAACTGGCTCTCACTCATTTCTGGAGCCGCCAGTTTTGCAAAAAATCCAGAGGCCAGCCTTTACCAGCTTATGGGCAATTCCGCCGGAAAATGCCTATATTTATACCAGTAACAAATAAAAAACCATAAAAAGCTTAGCCTGAGCTTATTGTTTTGAGCCGTATTTTATCAGGCTAAGCTCCAGCACTTTCCCGCACAGCTCTTCAGCACCACCATGGCAAAGAGCTGTGGCAAAAGGCCGCCCTACCAAAACACAGTCCGCCCCAAGAGCCATTGCCGTGGCAACATCTTTTGGGGAGCGAATTCCGCCATCAATCCACAATTCCCCGCAATATTTTTTTATTTCGCTTCCGTATTTTGCAAAAAATTCTGCCGTGCTGCCCCGTCTGGTGTCGATTCTTCCGCCATGATTTGAAATATAGGCTATATCAGGCTTAACTTCCTTGATTAGGGCAATATCTGCCTTGCTAAAAATTCCTTTGATGGCAAAAGGCATTTTAACGTGCTTTTTTATTTCAATTAGCTGTTCGGCAGACTTTTTTTCTAGTTTTACCAAATTCCGCATGGTTAATATATTGTAAGAATCGATGTCAATTCCTGCGACTTTTACGCAATCTTTCGCCCACTCAAAACGCTCCATTATCTTTTCGTTTGAATATGGCTTTATAAAGACAGAAGTACGGGCATCTGGAGCCTCTATCTTGATTTTTTTTAGGGCTTCAATTCCGAACTTGATTTTTTCATCCGGGTATCCGTCTCCTATGCAAAGCCCCACCCCAACCTTGTGCATAGCTTGAATGATTGTATCGTAAAAATCAGATTCTTTGGCAAAACCGATATTTTCAACAGCCCCTGTCATTGGAGCGATACTTATGGAAGGAATGCGAAATTCTGGCTCCAAATCAAGGAATTTATTTATCTTTTCTATATATTTGCTTCGTACAACTTCCCAGGCCGCACAGTTCAGAATGAAGTTTTCATTTTTCTTCGTTCCGCCCATTCCTGGAAGCTGTGAAATACAGCCTTTTCCGTTGCAGACCTTGCAGAAATTGCATTTAAAATTATTTTCACTCACATAAAGAGTATAACAAAATAGCCGATAATCATAAAGTATGAAGAATCAAAAATATTCGGCTGTTGCAGGAATCGCACTTTTCATTCTTGCGGCTTTATTCTCAATCTCATTGCTTTTAGTTGCCTTTGATTTTGGCGGAATTAACCCCGCTAAAAATTCATTTTTTTATTCACTTGGAAAAATGTTCACAGGCGTTTACGGCTTGTGTTCCATCTGCATTCCGGCTTTCCTGATTGCTGCTGGAATTCAATGCTTCAACGCAAAATGGCGGCTCCGAAACGGCGTACTGCTTCTCGGCTCAATCATTCCCTTCTTCACTTTAGACGCAATTGAGCACATCTGCCGAATGATACTTGCTTCCGACAGCGACAGCATAATGCTGGTCAAACTTTCATCAACATTGCTGATTGGCGCTCTGATTCTCGCCGCAGAATACCTCCTTCTCTCAATTTTGGGCGACATTTTGGAAAATTCCCTGGCCAGTAACAAAGACATCGATATTGATGATGAAGAAATTCTTGATGAAACAGAGTCAGATGATGATGATGAAATTCAGCTTTTTGAAAGCGAAAAAGAAACAGAAGAAGCAAACGATGAAGATAAAATCGACTTGGCCCATGATAAAATTTTCCTTCAGCAAAAAGAAATTCTCAAAGATTTAATCAATGACGGAAAAGAAAAAGTTGAGGAAGAAGTCGAAAATATAGAAGATGAAAACGCAACCATCGCAGACAATCCGACAATCATAGAAAATGATACTTTAATCGCAGATGAACCTCTTCCAGAAAAAATTGAAGAAAGTCTGCCTGAGCCACCAAAAGAAGAATCTCCATTCGAGCATATTTTTGACTCACAAGAAAAAGCACACGAAGAAGAGCTCCAGAAAAACGAAGAAGTCGCACTTCCGCCTGCTGAAATAACATTCGAAGATTCTGAGCCAAAGTCAAGTTTTGTCGCTACAGAAGAAGAAACAAGCGAAGAAAAAACAGAAATTGCTCTCTCTGAGCCAAACGAAGCCGAAGCGGACAAAGAAAGCCAAGAAAGCCTTTCATCTGAGCCAGAAGCAGAATTTACAGAAGAAGAGTTTACGGAAGAAGAATTCACAGAGCCGGAGACAAGCAGCATTGAGTCGGTAGAACCTGAATTTGAAGAAGAATTCGAGGAAGAAGAAGTTCCCGTAAACACAGAAGATTTTCAAACAGAATTCGATGATATGAGCGATGTCCAGCCGGTAGAATTCAATCAGGAAGAAGAAAGTTTTGAAGATTTCTCAGAAACACTTGCTCCAGAAGAGTCTTTTGAAGAGCCAGAAGATTTTTCAAACGACACAGAGGACGATTTTTCTGAGCCGGTAATTGAAGACGAGGCTTTTGATGAAGCAGAATCAAGCATTCAGGCAGAAGAAAGTTTTGACGAGCCGAAAACAGGATTTGAAAATGATAATCTTCTCGAAGAAGCAGAGCCAATAGCCGAAACCGAAGAAGTCTTCAATGAGCCAGAGCCAAATTTTGAAAACGAGGAAACTTTTGAAGAACCTGAGCCAACTTTTGAGTCAGAAGATGGGACTGAGGAAGCAGAAACTCTTGATGTTGAAGAAAACAATGAGCTTACCGAAGAGGAAAATCCGGCAGATTTCATCAATATCGAGGATATTTCAGACAATGACGAGGATGACATTTTCTCAGGCGATGATGATGACGAATCTCTCGGCGTTGAAGACATTTTCTCACAAATGGAGGCAGATGCCGCTGCAAATCCCGTCTTCAAAAATCCAGAAGAGCTTCCGGCCCGAGACTCCCTTTATCAGAACACCTCCAGCGAAAACACGCAGATTGAAGCAGAAGAAACTAAGACAACACGCAAATTAAGTGAATACAAAATCCCCACAGATTTGCTGGAAAAATTTGAAAATGACGAATACTGGCGCATCGATGACGAAACCAAAGCCGCAGGCCAAAACCTCAAGCAGACCCTGAATGAATTCGGCATTGAAGCTGAAGTCACCGGAATCCGAAAAGGCCCGGTCGTCACCATGTTTGAGCTGTTGCCTGCCCCAGGCGTAAAGTTGAGCAAAATCGTCAACCTGCAGGACAATATTGCCCTTGCACTGGCAGCAAAATCTGTCCGTATCGTTGCCCCGATTCCAGGAAAACATGCAGTCGGTATCGAAATTCCAAACAAAGAGCGGGCAATCGTTTCTTTCCGTGAAATCATTGAGCAGCCTCTTCCCGAATACAAAAAAATGGCCATCCCTGTCATTTTGGGAAAAGACATTTCCGGCCAGTCACAGATTATTGACATTGCAAAAACACCACACCTGCTTATTGCTGGTGCAACAGGAGCCGGAAAATCTGTCTGCGTAAACTCAATCATTCTTTCTATTTTGTACAACCGCTCTCCAAACGATGTCAAACTGATTATGGTTGATCCAAAAGTCGTCGAGCTTAAACTTTACAACGACATTCCTCACCTTTTGACCCCGGTTGTCACCGAGCCAAAAAAAGCCCTGCAAGTCTTACAGTATTGTATCTGTGAAATGGAAAGACGCTACGCACTCCTCGATGGAATGGGAGTCCGTGACATCGTAAGCTACAACACGCGAATACGAGAGCGACATATTGCCACGGAAAAATTACCCTACATTGTCGTAATTATCGATGAGTTCGCAGACTTAATGGCCACTAGCGGCAAAGAACTTGAAACAAGCGTTGCCCGCCTCACCGCAATGAGCCGTGCGGTCGGAATTCACCTTGTTCTTGCAACCCAACGACCTTCAGTTAATGTCATTACAGGTCTTATCAAGGCAAACATCCCGAGTCGAATCGCCTTCATGGTTGCCAGCCGTACTGACTCAAACATCATTATTGACAGCACGGGAGCCGAAAAATTGCTGGGCAAGGGCGACATGCTCTATACCTCAGCCGTCAACCCCATTCCAACCCGAATTCAGGGAACGCTCGTCGGCGACAATGAAGTTGAGCGGGTCGTGGATTATGTCAAGACTTTCGGGGGACCAGACTACATTGATGATGAGATTTTCGTTGATGACGATGAAGAAGAAGACAACGAGCCTGGCATCTTCAGCGATGGCGAAGACCCGCTTTATGATCAGGCCTTGCAAATTGTCGTCCAGACAGGAAAAGCAAGCGCCAGTTACCTGCAACGCCGCCTAAAAATCGGCTACAACCGGGCCGCCCGCCTTGTTGAAGACATGGAAGAAAGAGGAATTGTAGGACCTGCAAACGGCTCAAAACCCCGGGAAGTAATCCATGTACCATGATAAAAAAAGCACCCGGATTCGGGTGCTTTTGATTTTTAAAGATTAAAACTAGCAGATAACGACTGAGTTATCTGTTGAGCTGAATGGGGCAGGAATATATTTATCAGCAGCCCAATCGTTCTCCCAGCGCGATCCGTCAAGAAGATATCGGAACTGATATTCTTTGCCAGGTTCAAGAGCGAGCTTGACTGAGAAAGAACCGTCCTTTCCTTTTTTGAGTGGAGTTTCTGTTGAGCTCCAGCTATTAAAATCTCCAGCGATGGTTACGGTTTTTGCTCCCTGTGCAGCTTCTGGAGAAACCGAGAATGTTACATTACATGTCTTTTTGTCTTTTGAATAAGATTTTTTTAATGCCATGACAAAGCTCCCTTTTGAAATGATAAAATAATTTTATACTAAAAAGAATTTATATTCAAGTTTTAGATGATTAAATTCACCTTAAAAATTATAAATTTCTATTTTTTGCCTTTTCCTTTTGGTGCCTTTCCTGTTGTAAGCCAGTTTTGTGAAAAATATCCGTCAGAAATCGGCTCATCAAAAACAAATTCCTTTACAGTAGCAATGGTTTTACGACCAGTAACAAGATTGGTGATTACATTCTTGCGGCGCAAAGGATACTCAATTCCGGTTTTTCCTTTTACCATGTCAATTTTAAGGCACTCATAAGTCTTAATCATCTTGTCTTTATTATCGTAAAATTCAATTCGGACAGGAATGTATGTCTTTTTGTCAAACCATGAAAGCCGATAGTGATATTCAACTTCACTTCGCTTGTAAGGATCAGAACGCATTTTCCAACAATTATAAGTCGTGCCGCCTACAGTGATTTTGGCATTTGAATCAAGGATTTCATTTTTATCCTCGTCTTCATTGCGGATAGTCATGTCGTTATAAGTAAATTCTGTGCCACCGAAAGATTTTGTACGCTCTGTCATTGGGATTCGACGAGACTGGCGAAGTTTTGGCATGTAAACCCAGCGGTCATCAGCTTTCTTGAGTTTTTCAAGCTGAAGAACTCTCATTCCTTTTACGCTGGCCGGTGCCTTAAAATCGAAAGCAACATTTTTAAGACCATTATCAACACCGCTACCATACTGCTTGATTTCAAGCGTCTCAGATTTTCCGTTTTTTTCAACATTCTCCAGCTGAAGAAGCGAATAGTTAAAATCCGGAACTCTATCCAAATCACAATAAATTTTGGCGATTTCTTGTGCTGTCTGAGCTGAAAGGCTAAATGATGCAAGCAAAACAAGCATTTTAAATAATTTTGTTACTTTCATATAGACCTCCAAATTTAGATATATTAGAGATTATTTAATTCTAACATATATCGCGGAAAAATCAATAATAAATTAAGCATTCTTTATAAATAAAAAAGCTGCTGCTCAAACTACAAATCAGAACTTTCTAAACCTGTCATTCGGGCATTTTTCAAAATACTCAAGCACTCTTTTTCGAGCATCCTCGTTATCGCTTGCATTTATCATAGAAGTCTGAAAATAATGGCCAAAACTGAAATTAAGGCAATAGAAAGCAAAAAATCGCTGGAGTCGGGTTTTCCAGAATTCAGGAGGCTGGAAACGCTCCACATCATCGATAAAGCGAAGTGCCAGCTCCTGGGCATCAAAGGAGAGCTGAGACTGAGATGCTGAAATAAATTCAGCAGGACACGCTCCTGCATTTCCTAATTCGTGTGAATTAGTGCAATTCGTGTCTGCCTCATCTGTCATTGTCGGACTTGCTCCCCCTGTCATTGTCGGGCTTGACCCGACAATCTCCCTGAAAATCCAGGGCTTCTGTGCCGCCGCTGTGGCAATCATAATGCCCTGAGCGTGGGGAGCAGTTTTTTTTGCAAGCTCATAAGAATCCCGGTCTTTTACATCGCCGTTGAGAATCACAGGAATTTGGGGGAATCTCACGGCCAGACGCTCCACCGCCTGCCAGTCCGAGTGCCTTGAATGTTTCTGCTTTTGAGTGCGGGCATGAAGGGTAATCATCTGAACGCCTTCTTCTGTTAACATGGCGCAAAATGAATGTAACTTTTCCTCAGTATATTTTTCGTCGCCCAAACGAAGCTTTACAGAAAGTCTTTTTGCAGGCCGACCATCTTTGGCCGCATTTTCAAGGGCCGATTTTACTGCACGAACCATAGCCTGAGTTTCTTCAATGGGCTTTAGCATCCATGCGATTCCTGCTCCAGTTTTTGCAATCTGAGGAGCTGAACAGCCCATGTTCAAATCTATGCCAATTCCGCCTCTTTCGGCCAGAAAAGAAGCCGCCTGAGCCATTTTCTCACCGTTTTTGTCTGTCAGCTGCCAGACAAGTTTTTCAGGCTCCGGCCCGTCAAGAAGGTAAAATTTTTCCCAAGCCCCGCCCGCAAGCAGGGAGGAAGCGTTAATCATCTCGTTAAAATATTCGTCACAGCCGCCAAATCGCCCCACAAGATTTCTGAATGCCTGATGAGTAATGGCATCCATCGGAGCAAGAAAAAGTTTCATTGGGTGCCACCGCCTTCGGCGGTCGGGCTTTCCGCTGTTCCGCTATCCGCTTCATTGCTCCACTTCGTTCCGCAACGGCTGACGCCGCAGCTACAATCCCTGGCACTTTGCTCATCTAAGAATCTTTGGAAAATTTCAGCGGCAATTCCGCATAATTCTGCACAGGGTCTTTTTTTGTAATATTCTTCAGTGCGGGCTTCACTTACAGGAACAGAGAAGTCATGGGCATCAGCCTTTTTTTCATTCATCAGCTTTTCGCTGCTTCCCATAGGAACAAGTCCCAAAAGTTCACGGCAGATAATCGAACCATTGATTTTTCGGAATTCAGCCGCAAGACTCTGGGCAGTCGCATAAGTCTCATCTTTCTGCGCTTTATCTCCGCCCAGGCCATTGATTTTCAGGCCAGCCTTAGCTTTTTTGGAATTCAGCATTCCAAGACAGAAGAGCATTCCGCTGACAGTTCCGCAAACTTCACGCATACGGCTCATGCCGCCACCAAAAGGCTGTACGAGGGCAACAATCTCTTCGGGGGAATAACCAAATTCCTCCGCAAAAACCGCTGCCACCGACTGAGTACAATTCATTCCAGATTTGAAATTAGCCGTAGCCCTTTGGCGAGCCTCTTGTGGGGTCATAGCGCTCCTTTTAAACACGAATTAACACTAATTCAGTGTAATTCGTGTCTCCTTACACCGCTTTTATCAAATCGACTGCCGCATCCAGGAATTCTGCGTCCAGCCGCTCAACATCGCCTTCATCGATTGCTTTGGAAATATCCTCGCTCATTGGGATTCTCGCCAGAACCGGGATTCCGTAGTCTTTTGCGATTCCGTTGATGTTGCTTTCGCCGAAGACTTTGATTTCTTCGTTACAATGGGGGCATTTTACATAGCTCATGTTTTCCACGAGGCCTACAATAGGCACCTTCATCATATTGGCCATTTTTACAGCCTTCTCCACAATCACTCGGACAAGCTGCTGGGGAGAAGAGACGACGATAATTCCGTCAATAGGAAGAGACTGAAAAACCGTGAGGGGAACATCGCCCGTTCCCGGAGGCATATCAACGAACATAAAATCAACATCGTTCCAGACAACATCCGTCCAGAACTGTTTGACCGCCCCTGCAATTACAGGACCACGCCACAAAACAGGATCTGTTTCCTTTTCGAGAAGGAAATTCATGCTCATAAGCTGGATGCCGCTTTCTGTTTTGACCGGGTAAATCGCCCCAGACTTGTCGCCCATTGCTTTTTGATCAGCAACGCCGAAACTGGTAGGAATTGAAGGACCCGTAATGTCAGCGTCCAAAACAGCCGTCTTGAAACCGTTTTTCTTCAATTTTGAAGCAAGGAGAGCCGTCACGAGGGATTTTCCGACACCACCCTTACCAGAAACAATTCCGATTACCTTTTTAACACAACTTCCCTCGCGGAGAGTCGCCCGCAAGTCCTTAGATTTACAATTTGAGCCGCAGCTTGAACAATCGTGCGTGCATCCTTCAGCCATTTTAGTACCTCTGTTTCAGATTCTTTTCTTCTATAAAGATAATTAAACATCCGTGTTTTGACAAGAATTTTTGCAGTCAACTGCCTTTTTGCCAGCTCCTTGTGGCAGTTTTTTCGGATTATGTTATAATTTCAATATGAAACAAAATCGTTACATCGCCGCCATCGTCGGCACAGGCAGAATCGGATTCACACTTGGCTTTGACAAAAAAAGGGAGCAGCCCGCAAGCCACACAATGGCACTTTTGGAAAACAAGCGAATCAAGCTGATTGCCGCCGCCGATACAAACGAAGAGAATCTTGAAAACTGGCGAAAATATGTCCGAAAACATAACAGCAAAAAAGATTTCACGCTCGTTTTTCCGACAAGCAAGGAACTCTACGAAAATGTCACCTGCCTCGACATAATCACTGTGGCGGTAAACGAAGACAATCATCTCGAAGAATGTATCAAGGCCATTGAATATAAACCCCGCCTTGTAATTCTGGAAAAGCCCGTTGCCCTCAACTCAGAAGAAGCCGAAAAAATCCGTGCCAAGGCTCTGGAATGCAGAGTTCCTGTCATGGTGAACCACGAACGGCGATTTGCAAAAGACTATCTTTCGGTAGTTAAAATGATTGGGCAAATCGGAGACATACAATCGGTAGTCGGAGAACTGGACTCTGGACTGCGTATTTATGGCGAAGAATTTGAAAAAGACGGAACTTATTCGCTCTTGCACGACGGCACCCATTTGGTGGATATAATTCAGTTTTTGCTGGGCGGGAATCTCGCCAAAGAGGATAAAACTAACGACCGTTCGGAAGAAAAAGAGCAATTCTCAGACAAAAAGGATTCAGCTTCAAGCAAAGAAAGTCCTTGCCAAATCCTGAAAAATCCTCTCGTCACAGGCGTTTTTAAGGACGAAAAAGGAATCGTGCGAAATTTTTCCGCTCACTATCAATCGGTAGTTAGTTCTTTCGGCACAATCCCCGAAATTACAATCAAAATGAGCGGCCGCAGTAAATTCTTTGAATTCAGAATCGAAATCCTGGGTACGCTGGGTAAAATCTGCATCGGAAACGGCTTTGCAGAACTCTTCCTTCGCAAGGAATCAAAACTCTACACGGGCTTTTACTCCCTCACCAGGCAAAAACTCAAGCTACCCAAAAAAACCGGCTACTTTTCAGGCATGATTCAAAACGCGGTGGATTTTTTGGACGGCCAAAGCGAGCTTGTCTCGCCGCTTGAAGATGCAATCAGCGATTTGCGTGCTCTGGAGGAGATTAAGGCGGGGCTAAAGTAAAACTACTGGCTAGTGGGCGAATTTTCCGTATTTCGTCTGATTCTCAGCAGCCTTTTGCGAAATAAAACGCTCCATTGTCCTTTCCAGAGACTTGCGGGCGATTTTCATTGCATCTACCAGAGCCTTGTCACAGGCTTCGCGAAGTTCCTTGGGATAAAAGGCACCGTCTTTTCGCAAAGGGCACTTTACAGGAAGATAAATCCAGTTTTCATATTCGCTTTCTCTGATTTGCAATGCATTGAATCCAGAAAGGTCTTCGGCATCAAGTGGATTTTCTGTGTTCACGCTGATTGAAAAAGCATATTCGGGCTGATTTTTTTCAAAATCCGGCACAAAACCGATAAAAAAGAGCATATCAATCTGTCTTTCCCAAAAATATCGCCCGGTTCCATATTCAGAATTCTGCCCCGCCCCTTTGATAAAAAATGAATCGTCGAGAGTCTCAAGGTAAGCGGAGCAAAAATCAAGGATTTCTTTTTGTTTTGTGTCAGGCTCACTGCTGCCAAAACGAAGGGGAAGCCCGTCAAAAGCCGTTTCTTCATTTTTTGGGGATTCAGCCGCCGCACTGCCAAAATCAGGACGGGGCAAGTCCAAAGTCGTAGCGTCGTCTCTGAATACATCAAGAGAAACATTCAGGGCATCTGCAAGGGCAAGAAGGTGAAATGAATCTGGGGTGCGCGAGCCTTTTTCCCATGTGCGAATCGCATCATCGCTCACGCCAAGAATCTCGGCAAACTGCGAGCGTTTCAGTCCGCGCATTTTCCGTAAAACCGCAATTTTTTTATGTATACTTAATGATTCCATAATCTGCTCCATGTGCAAAAATTATCGCACAATTCGGCAGCAGAAAAAAGTGACACTTGTCGGTTTTTAAAGCGTGTTAATTACAATTCAGCAAAAGAAATTATATCTTTTGCCTGTTTTTCATTTATTGATTTTTGTTTTTTTTCGTCGTCACAATACTCTTTTTTGATATATTCAACATCGTTTCCGTTTTCATAAGACTTTATGCAGTTCATAGAAAAACCGCAAGTCCGGCTGGCACAAAAAATAATATCGCATTTTTCGCTTATGAAATATTTTAAACTTTCAACAAGATTTTCTGTTTCGCCTTCGCTTTCTATACCAATCTTTTTTCCGTTGATGTTATCTAATATTACTGAAAAATCTCCCCAGTCTTCTTCATATCTTACACGCTCTGTAAACGATGGGTATTTTTCTTTGAGATTTTTGCGAATCATTCCTAATGTTGTTGTTTTTCCTTTGTTAGCAGCACCGTATACTGCATAAATATTTGCCATCATTTTCTCCTTTTTTACAACAATATAATGTTTTACATTTAAAACTATATTACATCATTTTATAACAGTCAAACAAAATTTTGTCGAAATTCTTTTATTTCAATTTATTGAATAATTTTAGTCAAAGTCGCTACTGATGAACCATTATTAACTTTAGACCAATAAACCAAATTAAAATTAACAAGTCGCGTTTTTCCTGTTATCTTGGTGGAATCTTTATAATATTCGTAATTCCAAGTAGAGTTTTCGTCTTCAATTTTTATTGTAAGTTTTTCACAACCAGAGAATGTATTACTATAAATTTTAATAACACTTGCAGGAATATTTATGCTTGTAAGATTTTCACAATTTTCAAACGCTCCCCATCCAATTTCGGTAATAGCGTTTGGAATCAAGACATCGGTAAGACTTGTACAGTCATAAAACGCAGTCCATCCAATTTTTGAAACATTTGTAGGAATGTTTATTTTAGACAGTTTTGAACAGCCATTAAATGCATAATCACCTATCTCTGTTACAGAATCTGGAATATTAACGCTTGTAAGACTTGCACAGTCATAAAACGCAGAAGAACCTATCTCTGTTACGGAATCTGGAATATTAATGCTCGTAAGACTTGTACAGCCAGAAAATGCAGAAGAACCTATCTTTGCGGGATTGCCTTTGATAACAATTGACTCAATCGAAGAACAGTCTTTAAAAGCATAATCTGGTATTATGCCCGAATTAACCGTAACGCTTTTTAAAGATGTCGGTATATTTGAATTATTTGCTGCTGGATAATAACGTGATCCAAAAATTTGGGCAAAAACAGAAGAACCACCATCAACAGTATCATTTATGTTATTTCCGACAAAAGGAATTGCTATACTTTCAAGTGATGAACAGCCATTAAATGCATAATCACCTATCTCTGTTACGGAATCTGGAATATTTATGCTTGTAAGACTTGTACAGTTTTCAAATGCCCAATCACCTATCCATGTTACAGAATCTGGAATATTTATGCTTGTAAGATTTGCACAATTTTTAAACGCGCTCAATCTAATTGTGTTAACAGCGTTTGGAATCAAGACATCGGTAAGACTTGTACAGCCTTCAAATGCACCATCATCTATCCATGTTACGGAATCTGGAATGTTTATGCTTGTAAGATTTGCACAGCCTTTAAATGCATAATAACCTATCTCTGTAATTTGTGTTTGTTCAGACAAATCTAAAGATACTTTTATATCAGGTCTCGTTTCGTAAAGTTTTTTCAAGACACTGCCGATTTCTTCAAGCATCTCGTTAGTCAAGTCAAAGTCAGGCTTTATAGTTCCGCTGGCTGTCATTGTCCAGATTTGCGCAGCACAGTCATTTACCCAGAGTGCATAAAGCGAAACTTCGCTATATCTTCCATCAGAACTGATAGAAGAAGAGATAAGCTCACAATCACTGTATATTTTAGCACCATATATGTATGAATATAAAGAGCTTATGGAACGACTCCAGCCAATAAAAGTATAATGCGCTTTGTCGATAGTAAAGGCGTTTTTATGCAATTCTTCTTCGATGCCATAGGTGAATACCTGGTCTTCCATTGTACCATTTCCACCCTTTGCATTGAATTTTATCGTGAAAATCCATTTTGCATAGAGCGTCATATCGCCTTTGACGACATCAGTTTCAAAATTCCATTTTTGCTTAAAAGCCTCGTCAAGATACCACCCTTCAAGCTTATACCCCTCTTTGCTGACAGAAGGAGGCCACTCAATAAGACTATCATAGTCATATGTATTTGTGCTTGAATTTTTCCCTTTAGTCGGCTCATTTGCTTCAAAAGTGACAGTATATGATTTTGCCTTCCAGGCTGCCACACTCTGCATATCATCACAAATTACATAATCACCCTTATACTTTATGTATGGATAATTATAAGAACTCCATCCCCAAAAATCATAGCCTTCGGCAGTCAGTTTATATTTTTCATCGCTATAAATTTCGGATATTTTGTCCATTGAAGTTCCACCATCAACTACAACTGGCTCTGGCGTAGTTCCATGTTCCGTTACAAAAGTAATCGTACACTTCTTTTTCTGCCACTGAGCAGTTACTGTAATGTCGTCCTCTAAGTTTCCGGAATAAGACCAATTTTCTTCCGCTTCCAAGTTAAGGAGTCTGCCATTATACTTCCAACCTAGGAAGTCCCGCAAACCTTCATCATCTGTAAGTTTGTAGTTATCGGCAGAGAGAGTTTCTGCAAGTTGCGCATATGAGCCATAAAATCCAGAAATCGCTTCTGGAGCCACACCTCGCTCTGTTTCAAAAGTAACTGTACACTTTTTCAACCATCTTGCCGTCAATGTAATATCTTCATTTATATGATATCTCCAATAATAACTGCTTAAATCTTCATTATCGGGGGTGAGGAGTTGGCTTCTCCCCGACGACGAGGTTTTACCTTCCCATCCAACGAATCCCCAAACACCCGCTTCATCTGTAAGAATATAGGTGTCCTCTGTGAGCATTTCAGCAAGTTTTTCAAAAGAAGTTCCTGTTGGAACAGAAATCGCTTCGGGGGCAGTTCCATACTCTGTGGAGAAAGATACAGTTTGATCCCATTTTGCAGTGAGATGGATTTCCACATTTCCTTCTATCGGAATTCTATAGCCTGATGTAATTGGAATTTCCTTACTCTCGCCATCTGAATAAATAGTTGTCCACCAGCCTTTAAAATTATGCCCCTCACATGAAAGTTCCGGAAGTTTTTCTTCTGTAAGAACTTCGTTTTCCTTTACAGTAGTATTTTGCGGACAATGTTCAGAATCATATTTTGAATAATAAGATAAATTACGAGAATATCTCGTTCGCCAAAATCCGCTCACTGTTATACTTGCGTCAATAGTTTCACCAAGAGTAAGTTTTGTCGATATAAAAGAACTCTGATTCCACCAGCCATTAAAAACCCATTCTTCACCTGTCATGTAGGATTTTGGCTCAGGAATAGCAAGATCATCTTCTGTGATGGTGTATGGCTCGTCAAAGTAAATTGTCTTGTATGTTGAGCTTGAAGGAACAGTGTTTTTGTTTAGCTCATAGCTAAGCTTATAAGTAATTTTGTATTTGCCAGTTTGTGTATTTTGACCGCCAGTTTGTGTATCATCAGTTTTAGTTCCATCGTTTTTTGTTTCTTCGGTCTTTGTTTCTTCGGTTTTCTTAGAAGATGAGTCTCCATCTCCGCTTTCCGTCTGACATGCCGGAAAACAAAAGAAAAGTCCGCACACGGCTAAAATCGAGAATAATCGCAAAAATTTCGCTTTCATAAAAAGCCTCCCTACTTGTTTAACCGGAAAATTATCGCACAAGCAATTCACCCGGAAAAGTGACAGTTGTCGGGTTTTAACATCATACTGTCAGATTTTGCGTATCTTCATACAGTATAATGTTCTATTTTAAAATGGTATTCCAAATAACTGTAAAAATCAATTACAAAATAACAGTATTTTGCTAATTTTTCCTATAAATATGGACTTCAGGGAACGATTAAGAGAAGAAATCGCATTTTCGGGCTTGTCTTACAAAGAACTTTCCTCACAAACAGGCATTTCACATCGGACTATAATCAGTTATGTAAGCGGGCAGGCCTGTATGCCATCCGCCGATGCCGCTGTTAAACTTGCGAAAGTCCTGAACACGAGCGTTGAATATCTGATTATGGGCGATAAAAATTCATTTCCTCACGAAGACGACAAAGAATCAAGGGAATTGCTCCATATTTTCAAGAAATTGCCTGCCGCACAAAAAAAACTTTTAATTGCCATCGCCGATGACATCGGAAAGATGAGCTAGGCTTTTATTTTTCTTGCTGCATTTCATCACATTTCTATCTCACTCATTTTCTGCTATACTGTCTTCTATGAATATTCTGATTCTCCAGCCGCCAATCGTTCAGCTGAACACGGCTTACCCCAGCGGTGCCTATCTCTCTGCCTTTTTCAAGTCTCTCGGTCACAAGACCCGCTGGCTCGATTTGAGCCTAGAGCTTTACTACGAGATTTTTTCCCGCGCGGGGCTGACCAGGCTTTTTTCCCTTTGTTCAGAGAAAGCCCTGAGCCTGGCGGACAAGGCGGAGAAATCTGGAGACGAGGCGACGGCCTTCAATCTGCGCCGCTATGTCGCCCAAAAAGATTTGTGGATTAACTGGATTGATTTTATCACGGCGATTTTGCGGCCGGGCAGGCACGATTCCTTTTCTTCGGGCTACGAAAATGCCCACCGCTTTGTCTTTGGCGCCCATGTTCCCCGCGGCTCCCGAATGGAAAATTACCTCGCAAATCTTACCCACGATTTAACCACCGACGATGCCCGCTCCCTAGCCAGTTTTGCCCTTGCCGACCTTGCGGATTTTATCGCCGTAGCCTTTGACAAGAATTTTTCCCTGGTGCGCTATGCCGAAAGCCTCACCGTAAGCGAGTCGAGTTTTTCTGAGGTCGAAAAAGGAGCGGATTCCCCGATTCTAAAGGAATTTTACGAGCCATTGTTGCAGCGATTTTTTATGAAAGGGGAAAGTCTTCCCCTCGCTACAGCCGCTTTCGCGTCTTCCGCTACCCCTTCTGCGGGGGAATCCCCCGCAACGCCCCCAAAAACCCTCGTCCTTATTTCAATTCCTTTTGCGGGAACATTTGCGGCAGCCCTTGCAACCGGACGATTTTTCAAAAATCATTTTAAAGATTCTGTCTATGTCAGCTTCGGCGGCGGCTTCGTGAACACAGAATTACGAGATACAAACGAACGAAAGTTAGCCAATTACTGCGACGCAATCTGCTACGACAGAGGATATGCTTCATACAAAGAGTTAGTAAGTAGGAGGGAGCAAGGAGCAAGAAGCAGTGAGCAGTTAAAACCTGCGGAAAGTGTATCGGAACTTGGGGAAATTGCCCCTATTTTCAAGTTGAGGCAGTTCACTAAACTACCAGACGGTAGCACATCTATCATTGAGCCGCTTTCCGACGAGTCTTCCGAAGAATACAAACGAGCGTTAGTCTATGAAAAAGAAGTCACCATGTCCTTAATTCCGGATTTTTCAGACATCGATTTTTCCCAATACCCCCGATTGATTGACGACACGAATCCCATGCACCGGCTCTGGTCAGATGGCAGCTGGATCAAGGCTTACATGGCTCACGGCTGCTACTGGCACAAATGCGCTTTCTGCGATGTCACGCTGGATTATGTAAAAGGATATTGTCCAACGAACGTTAGTAAGTTATATGAAGGTTTACTCGCTCAGTGCAGGGAAAAGGGCGTCTACGGCATTCATTTTGTTGATGAAGCCATGCCTCCCGCCATGATGATTGCCTTTGCCAGGGAGAACATCGCCCACGGCTCGCCTATCACCTGGTGGGGAAATGTCCGCTTTGAAAAGAGTTTTACCCGCGATGTGGCGGACTTCCTCGCTTACGGCGGCTTAATCGGAGTTTCTGCAGGTCTTGAATCTGCCACAGGAAACGGCCTAAATGCCATCCATAAAGGAACTGATTTGGAATCAATCGTTGGAGCCTGCTGTGCCTTCAAGGAAGCGGGCATTCTCGTCCATGCCTACATGATTTACGGCTACTGGTGGGAAAAACCGGAAGATTTAATCAACTCCATGGAAACCCTGCGCCAGTTCTACGCCAACGGCTTGCTGGACTCCTGCTTCTGGCACAAATTCGTTCTCACTCGCCATTCCCGCGTCTACAAAGAATGGACCGAAGGCAAAATCCCCGACTTAAAGCCCATTGACCCCCAGAAAAAACAGAACGCCCCTCTTTTTGCAAAAAACGGACTTCACTTCGAGGGCGAGAAAAAATCAGAAAAATACGGAGCCGCCCTGGATTTTTCCCTCAACCAATGGATGCACGGCGAAGGTCTGGAAAAGCCTGTTCAAAAATGGTTTGATTTTTCAGTTCCTCACCCGACCGTGCCAAAAAACTTCATCGAAAATCTGATTGCAAAATACGAAGCCAAGCGGGACCAAGAATTCAAAGAGATTCCCGTGTCAAAGCACGGGAATAACAGGGGCGATAGCAATGTGTCATTGTCGGGCTCGACCCGACAATCTTACTGGCTGGGCGGCGAAAAAATCCCCCTGAGTGACGGCAAAATCGGCTGGTTCTACATGGGCGAATTCTACACGGCCAAAAAAAATGCCCCGGAATCAGCTTTCCGAGGCAAGGGGTTGTGTATTTTACCGTAAATGCCGCGCCCAGCGACATCCATGTCGTGACAAGTTTTCGTAAAACGAAAACTTGCGGCAATTTTTTCCTTTTACCCGCATCCGTGCGGGAAATACTAAATATCTAGGGAAGAACGGTGCTAGTTGATTGCGCCCTAATAAATCTTTTCGCCCAAAAGACGGGCAATTAAATCCACCGCAAAAGCCGCTGTCTGGTTTCGCACATCCAGAACAGGGTTTACCTCCACGATTTCGGCTGAACGAACCATTTTAAGCTCGCTCATTTCTTCCATCAGCAAAAGTGCCTCGCGGTTTGTCATGCCAGCCGGAAGCTGATAACCTGTTCCCGGTGCATACATTGGATCCAGACAGTCCATGTCAAAGCTCACATGAACCACATCAACCCTCTGCTTAAAAAAACGAAGGACATGCCGTACGACCTCATTAAAACCCTGACGGTCAATATCTGTCATTGTGTAGGCACGGACACCTGCTTCTTTCATTAACTTGCGCTCACCTTCATCAAGGCTACGAAGCCCCACATAGCAGACATTTTTAGGGTCAACTTTTCGTCCGTCAAAGTAAAGGTTTGTCAGCTCTGGAATTCCGTAACCACAATTCGCAGACATACACTCTCCATGAATGTTGCCGCTTGGCGTTGTTTCTGTCGTATTGAAGTCTCCATGGGCATCCACATAAAGAATGCCCAGTTTCAGCCCTTTCTTTTTATAAGCGGCAGACAAGCCTGCGATTGAGCCAAGGGCAATAGAATGGTCGCCGCCAAGAATAAGCGGAAAATCACCGCAGGAAGCAGATTTTTCTACTTCCTCTGCAAGCTGAATGTTGGCACGCACAATCGGCTCCAAATATTTCGCTTTGGGATTTCCTGCGGCCTCGTATTCCTGAGGATTTATCTGAATCGGAGAAAAATAACGCACAGTCTTGTGCCCCAGACTTTCAAGCCTCTCCTTTACCCCGGCAAGACGGATAGCAGAAGGCCCCATGTCTGAACCGTGGCGGCTGGCTCCAAAATCAAGGGGCATTTCAAGAATACGAATATTCAATTTTCTTACCCCGTCCTATGCCCGAGCCAGTCCAGCTTTGCGAGCTTCGTCAGCGACGGCTTTTGCTACAGTCTCTGCGACACGAGGGTCAAATGGATTCGGGATAATCATGTCAGGGCCAAGCTCGCTCTCGCTTACAAGTGAGGCCAATCCACGAGCGGCGGCAATTTTCATTTCTTCGGTGATTTTGCTTGCACGGCAGTCCAAGGCACCACGGAAAAGTCCCGGGAAAGCGAGGATATTGTTGATTTGGTTGGGGTAATCGCTTCGTCCTGTTCCGATGATGTAGGCTCCGGCAGCCTTTGCCTTTTCGTAAGTGATTTCAGGCTCTGGGTTAGCCATTGCAAAAAGAATTGATTTTGGTGCCATAGATTTGACCATTTCTTCGCTCACGAGATTTGGGGCTGAAACACCGACAAAAATATCAGCGCCGACCATTGCTTCTTTCATGCTTATGCGGCGGTTGTCTGGATTTGTAATCTCGGTAAGTTCCTGAGTCAAGAAATCGTATTTGTCGTAATCTTCTTTGATGATGATGCCGTTGATGTTGAATGCGTAGATTTTTCCGATGCCGAATTTGTGCAGCATGCGGATAATAGAAGAACCTGCAGCACCCGCTCCGCTCACAACAAGAGTGCAGTCTTCAGCCTTTTTGCCTGCGACTTTAAGGGCGTTCATGATTGCGGCTGTTACGACGATTGCAGTTCCGTGCTGGTCATCGTGGAA